>LIDE01000019.1 GCA_001438605.1 SAR92 bacterium BACL16 MAG-120619-bin48
ATCCATACCTTCGCCACACTTACCTTCGCCTTTGGCCTTGTCCATGGCTTCGCCGCACTTACCTTCGCCACATTTTCCTTCGTTGTGGTGTGCTGCGAGGTTATAGCCTGACTGCAATAGATCAGCTTGGAAGGGGTTTTCTGCGGCAGATAGGTTTGTCGCTGACAGTGCTGCAGTGGCAATAAACGCGGCGCTTATTGCTGTGACCAGTGGTTTTGTAGTTTGATTTTTCATTCGACTTTCTCCATTGTTGGCGTGTGTTGCCAAGTTAACGTCCTTAGGTCCCGAGCCACGACGGCGTCCGGACAGGGGTTAGACCCAGCAATTAGTTAATAGTTTCACCCTATGTTCAGTATCTGGTTGGCCGTTCGCAAACCTGCGCGCTATATTCTGACGCGTCGCAGCTGATCGTCGATCTCCTGCCAGCGTTTTTGCAGGCGTTTTAGCGACACTGGAACCCGGGTCTTTAGCTGTTGTGCAAACAAAGACACACGATATTCCTCAACAAGCCAGGTAAAGTCTCGCAATGCACCTTCAATTTCAAGAGGGAGCGGCTGATCCTCTACCAAGGCCAGCTTACAAGGTGCCAGCAACTCGTGCAACTCAGCGATATATTCGCGATCTTTGCTGGGTTGGCCGGCAACTTTTTCAAGCCGCACTTGAATTGCTTTTACGTATCTCGGGTACTGGGCGATCACTTCGCTATTGGCTGCGGCCAGCGTATCCACAGAAAACAACCAATCGATTTGTTGGCGAATATCCTCTGCTGCGTAAATGGCCGGTAAGCCAAGAGTACGAAGCTGCTTTTGCGCGGCATGAAGCGGGGTCAACAGGGACTCTATGGCGAGGCCGTAGCCTTGAGCAAGGCTAACAACCTGACCAATACCCGACTCAAATGCCTGCTCGAATTGCTCTTTATCTCGGACAATTTTACCGTTTGGAAACAGCGCTTGTTGAAAACTGGCACGAATTAGCGCGTCGACAATACTCTGCCGCTCGCCTATTTTACTCGCCGTCAGCGCCAATTCCTTGCCGCGCAACAACTGCTTGCTGAGGTACTTAACTTGCTCACGACCTTTCAGCAGCATCAATCGAAGTTGCCCATCACGGCTCAAGCGCTCTGCTTGCAATGGATTGTCGATCACTTCAAGGGCGACAGACTCGCCGCAATCGCGCAGTGCTGGCCACGCCTTTATCGCCATCTTTCCGTGAGCTAGAGCGACTTCTTGGGGTAACTCGTTAAAATCCCACTCAGTGATGCCTTGCCGCGAGGCACTTTTATCGGCCGCTTTTTCCAGTCCGCGGCTAATCTGCTGTTTAAACTCAAGCTGTAGTTTTTCCAAGCTGCGCGCCTTGGCGACAACATTTCCCCGCTCATCTTCCAGAATAAAATTCATCTGGTACCAAGGATCGAGATTCGCGCTGTTCCAGTGCTCTGGCGCGATAGAAACGCCCGTCACTCGCTGCAGATGCTCGCCTAATCTTTCCGTCAGTGGGCGATCTTGGGCTTTCTCTTTGGCCAAGAAGCCATCAACATAGTCTGGAACAGGGACAAAGTTGCGTCGTGTCTGCTTGGGCAGACTTTTCACCAGCGCGATGCATTTGTCCCGCAGCATGCCTGGCACGAGCCATTCAAAGAAGTATTTTGGCAACTGGTGTAGCAGGGGCAGCGGCACAACGACGCTTACACCGTCATCGCTGTGACTGGGTTCGAAATGATACTGCAGGGGGTAATTCACGCCATCGCACTCAACAGACTCTGGGAATTGCGCCTGTTCATCTTGGGAAAGGCCGCGTAGCAACAAATACTCTTTTTCGAGAAACAGTAATTTAGGCTGCTCTGCCTCTGCCTGTTTGCGCCACTTTTCAAAGGCCACAAGGTTGTAGATATCCGCTGGCACGCGCTCATTGTAGAAGGCAAAAATTACCTGTTGCTCGGCGAGCAAGTCACGCCGACGGAAGCGATCTTCAAGGGCTTGCAGCTCTTCGACAAGCTGTTGATTGTGCTGATAAAAGTGGCCTTTGCCACGATAGCCCTCCTCCACCAGCGCTTGTTGGATAAAAATACTGCGCGCTTCGTCTGGAGCAACTTGGCCGTAGACACGATTTTTGTTTTCGACAATGGTTAAGCCAAACAGGGTCTGCCTCTCTTTGGCCATCACCTGACCAGACTTAACACTGTAGAAGGGTTCGCTGTAGGTTTTATTAACCAAATGGGCGGCCAATGGCTCGAGCCAATCTGAATCGATTTTTGCCACATCGAGGGCGAACTGCTTGGTCGTTTCCATTAAAGACCCGGCCATCAACCACTTTGGCGGTTTTTTACTCACACCGGAGCCTGGAAAGATAAAAAACTTGCGATTGCGCGTGCCGAGATACTCCCACTTTTCCTGAAGCATACCGATTTGACCCAGCAGGCCAGCCAGTAGCGAGCGATGAACCGCTTCCGGCTCACTGGGCTGGGTGTTGTCAGTCAGTTTTAAGTCGCGACAGGCGCTGTGTATTTGGTGGTGCAGGTCGCGCCACTCCCGCATGCGCAGGTAAGAGACATAATTGCTTTTGCAATAGCGGCTAAATTGGTTGCTGGAGAGGGTTTGTCGCTGCTCTTCAAAGTGCCGCCAGAGATTTAACAGTGAGATAAAATCAGACTCAGGGTCCTGCCATTGCTTGTGGCATTGATCAGCCGCCTGCTGTTTGTCCGCTGGCCGCTCGCGAGGATCTTGGATACTGAGACCGGTGGTGATGATGAGCACTTCGGCGAGGCAGCTATTTTTGGCTGACTCGAGCAGCATCCGCGAAAAGCGTGGGTCCAGTGGTATATTGACCATCCGTTTGCCAAGGGGACTCAATTGGCCATCAGCAGTAACTGCCTGCAATTCTTCAAGCAATTTAAAGCCATCGCTAATCATTCGACTGTCTGGTGCGTCGACAAAGGGGAAGTTGCGAATATCGCCAATCTTTAAATGCAACATCTGCAAAATAACAGCCGCTAAGTTGGTGCGCACAATTTCCGGATCGGTAAATTCCGCTCGCGCGTTGAAATCATCTTCCCCATACAACCGGTAGCACACGCCTTCGCTGACACGGCCACAGCGGCCCGCGCGCTGATTAGCACTCGCTTGCGAGATAGGCTCAATCGGCAAGCGCTGTACTTTAGTGCGGAAGCTGTAGCGTGAAATACGTGCACGGCCAGTGTCGACAACGTAGCGAATACCGGGCACTGTCAGGGATGTTTCAGCGACATTCGTACTCAGTACGATGCGGCAGCCACGGTGCGGCGAAAATATTTTACTCTGTTCAGCAAGGCTTAACCGCGCATACAGTGGAACCACTTCGGTGTGCGGTAACTGGGCGCGCTTAAGCGCAAGATTGACCTCGCGAATCTCCCGCTCACCGCTGAGAAAAATCAATATATCGCCGGGCTTTTCGTGTGCTTGAATATCTTGCACACAGTTCACAATGGTTTGATCGCGATCGCTGTCCACATCGTCGGGATCTTTATAGATAACTGTTACGGGGAAGCTTCGTCCCGTAACTTCAACAATTGGCGCACCGTCAAAATGATTGGAAAACTTTTCTACATCGATGGTCGCAGAGGTAATAATGATTTTTAAGTCAGGCCGCTGCGGCAGCAATTTTTTAAAGTAGCCCAGCAAAAAGTCAATATTCAGACTTCGCTCGTGCGCTTCATCAATAATTAAGGTGTCGTATTTGCTCAGAAAGCGATCGTGCTGAATTTCTGCGAGCAAAATACCGTCTGTCATCAACTTGATATAACTGTCGGGCGATGTCTGTTCAGAAAAGCGCACTTGATAGCCCACTGCACCGCCCACCTCCACCTGCAGCTCTTCGGCAATTCGGTTGGCTACAGTGCGCGCAGCGATTCTGCGAGGTTGTGTGTGGCCGATTAACCCTTTGACGCCGCGGCCCGCTTGCAGACAAATTTTCGGTAGCTGGGTGGTCTTGCCAGAACCGGTCTCGCCAGCCACAACAATGACTTGATGCTTTTGTATTAAGGCGGCAATTTCATCGGCACGGGCGCTGACGGGGAGGTCGGGAAAGCTGAATTTGGGCAGGCTCTCACTGCGCTGCTGCAGCTCGGCTTGATTACTGAGTAGCGCTGTGTGCCATTTTTCCCAATCGCGATCTATCACTTTTCCGCGCTGACTGGCCTGTTTTAGGGTAGCTAGCTGACGACTCATACGATGACGGTTGCGGGTGGTTGTCAACGTATCGACAAGCGATTGAAGTTGCTTAAAATCACTCGCCGTCTGCGGCAGACCTCTGTTTTCGGTGTTGGACATGGTCTGTGATCAATCGCTGTTGCGCAACCATACACAGGCCCCGCTCTTCTTGTCGATACCTTCAAGTCTCTGTTGATGCAGTGCAATCTCTGCGTCACTGGCGCGGACAACTGTTAAGGCCGGACGATCTGCGGCAAGGCGACGAATAGCGCTCTTGCCACTAACCTCCCCCGAGTCGGATGCCTGCTGGTCACTCATATTGAAATTGACTTGACCGCCAGTCATCAACAGATAAACGTCGGCGAGAATTTCCGCATCGAGGAGCGCGCCGTGCAAATCGCGCTGGGAGTTATCAACGCCATAGCGTTTACAAAGCGCATCGAGATTGTTTTTTTGCCCCGGATGTTTCTGACGAGCAAGGGCAAGGGTATCAATAATGCGACAGCCGCTTTCTATCTCGAGATATTTACCATTGAGTTTGGCAATTTCATGGTTGATAAAGCCGACGTCGAAGGGGGCATTGTGGATAATCAGATCGGCGCCATCAACAAAACTGAGAAACTCATGAACCACTTGACTAAAAACAGGTTTGTCGAGCAAGAACTCATCGGTGATTCCATGCACTTCCATGGCGCCTTCATCCACTTTTCGCTGCGGATTCACATACTGGTGATAGTGGCGGCCTGTGAGCTTGCGTCCGATAAGTTCAACGCAGCCAATTTCAATAATACGATGGTCCTGAGAGGTTTCTAAACCAGTCGTTTCTGTGTCAAGAACAATTTGTCTCATAATATCTGCTGCTTGGGGTCGTCTTTTATGGGTTAGAGTTCGTCAATGCCGCGATTGGCCAACTGATCCGCAATTTCGTTTTCGCGATGGCCGCTGTGTCCCTTAACCCAATGCCAATCAATGTCGTGGCCAAGAATGGCAGCATCGAGCTTCTGCCACAAATCCACGTTTTTCACCGGCTGCTTACTGGCGGTTTTCCAATTGCGCTTTTTCCACGCCGGTAGCCATTCTTGGATGCCTTTTAAAACATAGGTCGAGTCTGAGGTCACGGCTATTTTACAGGGTTCCGTCAGCGCAGCGATGCCCTCGATGACCGCAGTTAACTCCATACGATTGTTGGTGGTTTCACGCTCACCGCCAAACAACATTTTTTCTTTGTCGCCGTAGCGCATCAAGACGCCCCAACCGCCAGGGCCAGGATTGCCGCGACAGGCCCCATCGGTAAATAATTCAACTGATTTCATCTAGTTCTCGTTAGCTGTATGTCTTGTTAGCGAATGGCTGCTCTCTTTTCGCTCGGCGCTGTGCTTCAGCCCCTGCGTGACTCTGTAACCGGTCACTGCCGCTCGCCATGATTTTGCGGGGTTAATAATACCGCGTGGCACGCGTTTAATGGCGTGGATCATATAGAAATTCCCCATAGGCAGGCGAGCTTTTTGGCAGACCTTTTCCCAGCGGCTGTCGTGATCGATCCAATGAGGATAATTTAACGGCACATTATACGCCCCATGCTCCACCGCCATAACGTGAAAATTGAGCAGAGACAACCAGTCAATAACCCGTCCAAGGCGCAAATTATGGAAGGAATACTGCGCGTGACCAAAGCACAATTGCATTGAAAATTTTGCCATTCCCATAGGACCATAGGGGTTGAATGCGCAGAGCAGAATATGGCCACCCGGCATAACGACTCGACTGGCTTCCGCCAAAACGGCTTTTGGCGACCGCGAAAACTCTAACGCATGCTGCAATAACAGCACGTCAATGGTCTCAGACATTAGCGGCAGCTCAACAAAGGTCGAGAGCGCTGAGTGAGCGCCCTCTAACTCATTGGGATGCATGCTAAATCGATGAATATGGTTGAAGCAATCGAGCGTTTCCGGATCTGACGTGAGCCCCAAGCGCATTAACCGATACCCCGGCAGCTGTGAAAAGTGCTCTTCGATCACTCTGCGCTCGCGCACCTGCAAATACCGACCAAAATCACTCTGCAACCAATGGCGCAGCGCTGGGGCTGTGTTCTCTAGGTCTTTCACCTGCAAGCGCTCACGGAGCGATTGAGCAGCATTTTTCAGAAGCGTAAAAGCCATAGTATCTAATTAACCGTGGGTGAAGACCTATTATGTTCGCTGCGCTAACCAAAGACCAGCGTGCGATTTCTGTACAGCTGCCACATTAGCGAAGTGTCGCAGATCTCATTAATCCCCCGCAAGCGGAACTCTTTCGTTGTTTCGAGCGCGACTGATCGATACAATTCCAAGCCCTAAATGCGACAAGAGTGCCCAGTTTGCCGTCAATCGCTTTTCATATTCAAGCATTCGCCGTTGGCACAGCTCTATTATTGGCGGGCTGCGCGCAGCTCTCTGATCAAACGACAACCGGAGTCGATAAGCAACCCGCTGTCCGACAGGTCGAAAATCAACGGCCAACTATAACGTCAGACGGCAGTGGCAGTTCTGCGCAGAATGACGAGCCTAATCGAGCAATTCTCACCGAACCAACAGATATGGACCTTTGGCAGCGGCTGCGTGAGGGATTCGCAATAGCGCCCACGACACTCCACCCAAGCGTTGAAGCTCAGCGCGACTGGTACCTTGAAAACCCCAGTTACCTAGAGACGGTTTTTGCGCGAGCACAACCCTATATATTTTAAGTCACCGCCGAACTCGACAAAGCCGGCCTGCCACTTGAGTTAGCACTGCTGCACATTGTTGAGAGCACCTACGACCCGCTGGCATACTCACACAGCCACGCAGTGGGCCTGTGGCAGTTTATTCCCTCGACCGCCAAGTCTCTCGGTTTGCGCCGAGACCGCTGGTACGACGGCAGGCGTGACGTTATCTCATCGACGCAAGCGGCGATCACCTATTTAAGTAATCTCAATGGTATTTTTGACGATGACTGGCTTTTGGCATTGGCCGCTTATAATTCGGGACAAGGTTATGTCGGCCGGTCGATGGCGCGCAACCGAGCGTCGGGCAAGGAAACCGACTTTTGGTCAATCGATCTGCCGCGAGAAACACGCAACTACGTGCCTCAGTTACTTGCCTTAGCGGAGCTTATTGGCAATCCTGAAAAATATGAGCTGCAGCTGCCAGAGATGCCCAACCAGCCCTACTTCGAAGTCGTCGAAATTGATTCGCAAATTGATCTAGGTAGCGTGATCAAGCTAACTGACACTGATGTTGCTGAGTTCACCCGGCTAAATCCCGCCTATCGCCGCGCGTTAACGCCTCCAACAGGCTCTCACACGGTGCTTCTACCTATTGGCAATGCAGGCCCATTACGCGAATTCTTAGCGTCCACAGACCCTAAAACGTGGATTCCTCACACGGAGTACACTGTTACAAAAGGTGACACGCTGTCTCAGATAGCCAGTCGCTTTAAAGTTCCCACGCAGTGGTTGCGCACACGCAATGATTTAACCTCAGATCAGCTGAAAATTGGACAGTTACTGCTAATCCCTCACGCCGGCGATGATAGCAGTTTTGCTTCGACCAGCCGCAGCAAGGTGCCCAACTACTATCATGTGCGCCAAGGGGATTCGCTCTGGAGCATCGCAAAGGCAAGTGAGACCAGCATTAAGAGGTTGCGAGAAATAAATAAACTCAGTAGCGATACACTGCAGGTTGGCGACCGGCTGCTGGTTGAAGGCAAACTCGACAAGGCCACCAACACTGCAGGCGATATAGAATCCGATAACCTGCGACGGCTCTCCTATCGCGTCAAACGTGGCGACTCGTTGTCGCGTATAGCGAGTAGATTTGATATTGCTATTCGCGACATCAGGCGCTGGAACAAATTAAGTCAAACTGCTCTCTTGCAACCTGGGCAGCGGCTAACGCTTTTTATTGATGGCCTGAAAATCTAGCAAAAGCTGTCCAACGCAAAAGCTGCCACACATTTGTGCAGCTTCAGCTAAAAAGAAAGGAAGCCACAGAGAGGGAAAGCCACCGCGAGAGAAAGCCACCGCGAGAGAAAGCCTCCGCGAGAGAAAGATAAAGAGAGGCTAGATCACAAAGAGAGGGAAAGAATAGGCTGGCCAGCTCTGGACCAGCCCCAACTGCTTTAACGAACGATATCCGCATTGGCCTGCAATGACGATTGCAAGCCTTGTAGCTCACGGCTGGTACTCGATGAAGCACCCAGATAGGCTAAGCTGGCTTGCTGCTCACTGTTTAACTTGGTCGCATCACCCAGCGTTACCTCGGTTAAGCGCACCGCAACAAAATCACCACTGCGAGTATAAAAGCTCTCTACTCCGCCAGCAGAAGTGGCCGGCAGCGTGAATACAAAACGTGCTACTTCTGGATTGTTGCCACCTGCAGAGCGGGTAGCATCCATCACGACCTGCCAATCTAACTTTTGGCTTTTCGCAACAGCTTCAACGCTCTCACCGGCCTTGATACGGGCAACCAGAGCTGCGCCCTGGGCGGCTATTTCGGCGCGCGCTGTTTCGCCTTTCAAGGTATCCGTGATCAGCGATTTTACTTCCTGAAGCTCTTTCTGGCGCGCTGGAATGTAGTTCTTCATTTTTAAGACAAGATAGCGATCATCGCCTAAGTCTAAAACATTGCTGGCATAATTATCTTTTAACACATCGCCACCAAAGGCCGCCTCTACCACAGATGGATAGGCAGTAATGCCGTTGCCACCGTCACGGGTAAAGGGTTCGGAGACTTGGGCAGTCAAGCCTAAATCCGTTGCGACTTCGGTCAGGTTCTCCGCGTTAAAGCTAAGTTCTTTGAGCTTGGCCAATTTTTCTGCCATCCACTCACCACTCTGCTCCGCAAGCAGTTGATCGCGAATGCGTTGACGCTCGCTCTCGAAATCCACTTTTTGCTCTTGAATATCGAGCAATTTGATTAAATGGGTGCCGCTATCCGTCTTCACTGGCGCGGATACTTGACCCAAGGCCAGAGCGGCGAGAGCGTCTTCAAACGCTTCAGGGAAGGTATCGCCGCTGGTGTAGCCTAGATCGCCACCAAAGTCAGCAGAGCCAACGTCTTCAGAGTAGGTCTTGGCGAGGGCTGAAAAATCGTCGCCCGCGTCTAACTTGGATTTAATCTCAGCAAGTAACGCATCTGATGGCTCAGTCAGCAAGATGTGCGCCGCTTGACGTGAAATGGTCGACTCGAGGGCGTCCACTTGCTCGTCAAAACGCGCTTTGATCTGCTCTTCACTAACGTCATTGGTTTGAATAAATAGACCACGATCGAGCTCGATGTACTCCACAACCACTTGCTCTTCCGCTTGGAAACGATCTTTATTGGCGTCGTAGTAACTCTGAACTTGATCGTCAGTCAGAACCACAGCACCCTCAATCGGCTGAATTGGCAGCGTCAGATAATAATAATCACGCTGCTGTTCAGTAAGCGCCGCGAGTTGCACAAACTCGTTTGGCGTAATAAAACTGGACGTTGCAAAACCACGCACGTATTGCTCGATGACCATGTCTTCTTTGATCATCTCGAGAAACGTGCCATTGGTGTAGCCTTGATTGCGAATTTTGTAGAGATACAGCTCTTGATCAAAACGGCCATCTGTTAGGAAAGCCGGCGTGGCCAACAATAACTTGCTGGTCGCTCGCGAGGAGATTGCCATGCCGCCATTTTGGGCAGCCTGCGCTAGGAGCTTGCGCCCGATAATCTGCTCTACAACCTGAGGTCGGATAAGATCATCTTCCAGCAACGCGGGGTCAAGCCCTTCGTTTTGATTGAGAATTCGTTGTTTTTCGGTATTTATCGCCTGCTGAATCGCAAACTCTGACACAGGCTCACCATTTACTTCTACGGCCGTTTCGACAGCAGTTCCAGAGACGTTTAAAGAACCGATCCCAGAAAACGCAAAAACTATAGCGATTAAAATAACGATACCAAACGCTATACCTTTCATATTATGTCTAAAGCTGTCTAACATTATCCGTTCCCTAATACAGTAGTGACTCTAATTAAAAAAGGCGCATCACCGATGCGCCTTCTAAGCGATATTAATTCAATAACAAATTAATTCACTGCATCCTTCAGTGCCTTGCCAGCTTTGAAGCTGGGCACGTTGGCAGCTTTGATCTGGATTTCTGCGCCAGTCTGTGGATTGCGACCAGTGCGCGCTGCGCGGTGCTTAACAGCGAAAGTACCAAAGCCAACCAATGAAACTTGGTCACCATTCTTCAAAGATCCTGCTACTGCAGACAGAGCAGAATCAAGTGCACGTCCTGCAGAAGCTTTAGAGATGTCTGCGCCAGCAGCGATTGCGTCAATTAGTTCAGATTTATTCACGGTATTCCCCTTTTTTGGAGTTAGTTATTCCTAGTCAAATAGAAAGGCTTTGAAGAGTCCAAACAGCCTAAACAAGCGGTCTTCAGCACAATCGTGCGTACGTTATACCAATAGCCATTTAGCGGGTCAAGCTTCGATTAACTAAATGGCTAATTTCTTTAATGCTAGTGAGTACTTGGCCTAGCGGCAGAAAGATTACTATTGTTGGACACACTACTGCGATTAAATTCTTCTTCACTCAGCGATTCAGGTGTGCTCTCCAACGCGATCGCCAACACCTCGTCAATCCATTTGACGCGACAGATGTTGAGGTCCGCTTTAATATTGTCTGGTATCTCCTTCAAATCACTACCATTATCGTCTGGAATGATAACAGTGGTGATACCTCCGCGGTGGGCGGCGAGGAGTTTTTCCTTCAACCCCCCTATCTTCAAGACTTGCCCTCGCAGGGTGATCTCGCCGGTCATGGCGACGTTCGCCCGGACGGGTATGCCGGTCAAAACCGAGACTAAGGCAGTACACATCCCCACACCGGCTGAAGGGCCGTCTTTGGGCGTCGCACCTTCAGGAACGTGAATGTGTAGATCGCGCTCTTGGAAGATGTCTTTGCGAATACCGAGGGATTTTGCACGACTTCTGACCACGGTTAAGGCAGCCTGAATCGATTCCTGCATCACATCACCCAGAGAACCGGTTTTAATGATGCGCCCTTTACCGGGCATGGCGGCAGACTCGATGGTCAACAATTCGCCGCCAACCTGTGTCCATGCCAGCCCTGTGACCTGCCCTACCTGATTTTCAGCCTCTGCGCGGCCATAATCAAAACGTCGCACGCCAAGCATATCTTCTAAATGTTCAGACCCTACTTTTTCTGTGCTCGAGGTATTGTTGCGAATGTGCTGCGTAACCGTTTTGCGGCATATTTTAGCAATATCGCGATCTAGTCCGCGCACGCCAGCCTCGCGGGTGTAATAGCGAATAGTATCGCGCAGCGCGTCTTGGCTTATTTCTAGCTCGCCTTCTTTGAGCCCGTTGGCCTTGCATTGCTTTTTCACCAAATACTTTTCGGCAATCGCGACTTTTTCACCCTCTGTGTACCCAGGAATTCGAATGACTTCCATGCGGTCGAGCAGCGGCCCTGGAATATTCATCGAGTTGGCAGTACAGATAAACATTACCTCAGAGAGATCGAAGTCAACCTCAAGATAGTGATCATTGAAGGTGTGATTTTGTTCTGGATCCAAGACCTCAAGCAATGCGGACGCAGGATCGCCACGCTGATCCATGCCCATCTTGTCGATTTCGTCCAACAAAAAGAGTGGATTCTTGACCTTCACTTTGGAGAGTTTTTGTACGATTTTGCCGGGTAGAGAGCCAATATAGGTTCTGCGATGACCACGAATCTCTGCCTCATCGCGAACGCCGCCTAAGCTCATACGGACAAACTCACGCCCTGTTGCGCGGGCAATGGATTCGCCCAAGGATGTTTTGCCGACGCCGGGTGGGCCAACCAAACACAGCACGGGGCCTTTTAGTTTCTTGACTCGCTGCTGCACCGCAAGAAACTCTAAAATCCGCTCTTTCACCTCTTCAAGGCCATAATGGTCTTGGTCAAGGGTGGTCTGCGCTTCAATCGAGTTGTGTTTGACACGACTGCGCTTACTCCACGGCATACCAACCATCCAGTCGATATAGGTGCGCAAAACTGACGCCTCGGCTGACATTGGCGACATCAACTTTAATTTGGCCAGCTCAGCACGCGCCTTTTCCAGCGCTGCTTTGGGCATTTTCACGTCTTCGATTTTTTTCTCGAGTTGGTCGAGCTCAGAGCCTGCTTCGTCATTGTCGCCCAGCTCTTTTTGAATCGCTTTTATCTGTTCATTCAAATAATACTCGCGCTGGCTCTTCTCCATTTGCTTTTTCACGCGCCCGCGAATTCTCTGCTCGATTTGAAAGAGATCAATCTCGGATTCCATCAAACCCATGAGCTGTTCGAATCGCTCGGTGAGATTTGCCACTTCCAGCACATCTTGCTTTTGCGCCAAACTCAGGGTCATGTGGGCAGCAATGGTGTCGGCGAGCCGATTTGGGTCGTCAATACCCGACACAGTGGCAATCACCTCTGCCGGTATTTTTTTGCTTAAATTGACATACTGCTCAAACAGAGAGACGGCTGCACGGGTAATCACATCTGACTCACGTGGTTCTATCGCGCCGGTAGAGAGCTCCTCCACTTGGGTTTGAATAAAATCATCGCCTTCACGCACGTTGGTGAGGCTCACTCGACCGATACCTTCAACCAATACTTTTAGCGTGCCATCAGGCAGTTTCAAAAGCTGTAAAATCGTCGCTAATGTGCCTACAGCGTAGAGATCATCAAGGGATGGGTTATCTTCGGAGGGATGCTTCTGAGCCACTAGAACGATTTCTTTATTTGTCGCCATGGCCTCTTCCAGTGCCAATATGGACTTTTCGCGACCGACAAACAGCGGTACCACCATGTGTGGATAAACAACGACATCGCGCAAAGGTAACAGCGGATAGGTTGCAGAGACGGGATCAATTGGTTTTGCTGCCATGATTACCTCTGGTTAAGTCTGGATCGAGGGCGGTAATGTTCCTGAACAACTGTGTTTCAACACAAGTACGGTGTGAGTCGTCAACTGATTCACACCCATAAACATTAGCGCCAATGAATACACTACTCTTGTATATTGGGACGCACAAAATAAAAACAAGCGTAAACGTTACTTAATTCTCAAAATGAGACTGTGCCGCGCGGTGACCGGCATGCGCAGTTAACCGACAATAAAAAGATAGCAGGCGATAAATAACAGGCAATAAAAAGCAGACAATAAAAAGGCGACTCTCGTCGCCCTTGAACGCTTAAAGATGGGAAAGCTTAGCCTTCATCACCCACCAGTTTCTGATCAGTCTGCTCGTGAACCAACAGAGGCTCGTTTTCGCCATTGATCACGGCAGCATCAACCACCACTTTCACCACGCTGGGATCAGAGGGGATCATGTACATCGTATCGAGCAGAACTGTCTCGAGAATTGAGCGCAGGCCTCGAGCACCAGTTTTGCGCTCTATGGCTTTGTCAGCAACCGCATCCAGCGCATCTTTGCGTAGATCCAGCTCCACTCCTTCCATCCCGAACAGCGCCTGATACTGCTTAACTAGAGCATTTTTGGGCTCAATCAGAATATTAACCAACGCTTCACGGTCCAATTCTTGCAACGTGGCTACCACTGGGAGACGGCCTATGAATTCGGGGATTAATCCATAGCCAATCAGATCGCTCGGCTGGACATCTAACAGCGTTTCACCAATAGATTTTTGTGAGGATTTGCTATTCACCTCAGCCTTAAAGCCAATCCCACCCTTTTCAGAGCGATCGCGAATGACTTTTTCCAAACCTGCAAAGGCGCCACCACAAATAAACAGAATATTGGAGGTGTCTACTTGAAGAAACTCTTGCTGCGGGTGCTTGCGCCCACCCTGAGGCGGAACCGACGCTACAGTGCCCTCAATTAATTTGAGAAGAGCCTGCTGCACGCCTTCACCAGACACGTCGCGGGTAATCGAGGGGTTGTCTGACTTGCGCGAGATCTTGTCAATCTCGTCGATATAAACGATACCACGCTGGGCTTTTTCTACGTCGTAGTCGCACTTCTGCAACAACTTTTGGATAATATTTTCGACGTCTTCGCCCACATAGCCGGCTTCGGTCAGCGTTGTCGCGTCGGCAATAGTAAAGGGAACATCGAGCATTCTAGCGAGGGTTTCGGCGAGCAGTGTTTTACCACTACCGGTGGGGCCTATCAGCAGAATATTGCTTTTGCCGAGTTCCACGCCAGTATTATTTTTGCCAGACTGACTGACCTGTAGTCGCTTGTAGTGGTTGTAAACGGCAACAGAAAGTATTCGTTTGGCGCGCTCTTGACCGACAACGTATTCGTCGAGATTGCCTTTGATGTCGGAGGGGACAGGTAACCGATCACTGCCCTCTTTGGCGTCAGCGACAACCGTTTCCTCTGTAATGATGTCATTGCAAAGATCGACGCACTCGTCGCAGATGTATACCGAAGGTCCTGCAATCAAGCGCCGCACTTCATTCTGGTTTTTCCCACAGAATGAACAGAAGAGGAGCTTTCCGCCTTCTCCTAACGTGTCACTGTCGCTCATAGTCTCTCTCCAGAAAATCCATTAACCCGCTCTAAAACAATCCGTATGGGTAGAACTTTAAAGTGTTTGCGTTAAAGCCTAATGGCTAGACTAGCGCTTGTCCAGAACCTCATCAACCAAACCGTAGGCCTTTGACTCTTCTGCACTCATAAAATTATCGCGCTCTGTGTCTTCGGCGATCTTTTTAACGGTCTGGCCAGTGTGCTTAGCCATAATATCGTTCAAACGCGCTTTAACTTTAAGAATTTCTTGCGATTGGATGTGAATATCCGTCGCTTGACCCTGCGCACCGCCACTTGGCTGGTGAATCATGGTGCGTGAGTTGGGCAGTGCGTAGCGCTTGCCCTTCGCGCCAGCCGCTAACAAAAAGGCGCCCATGCTCGCGGCCTGACCGATACAAATAGTGCTCACATCAGGTTTGATAAACTGCATGGTATCGTATATCGAGAGGCCAGCAGTGACAGAGCCGCCGGGAGAATTGATATAAAGATGTATATCTTTGTCTGGATTTTCGGATTCTAAGAAGAGCATCTGCGCCACGATAAGATTGGCCATATGATCTTCCACTTGACCGACCATAAAGATAACGCGCTCTTTGAGAAGGCGCGAGTAGATATCGTAGGCTCTTTCTCCGCGCGACGTCTGCTCTACCACCATTGGCACTAAACCGCTGGCCTGTGGATCCTGAATAAGACCGGCACTTGATTGCTGAAAATTCATCGCTTCCTCGCTATTTTCTCTATTAATGCACTTAATGCATGACAATACAGGCCGGTATACGCTTGTCAGTGACTTTTTGGATCCACCATAAAGTCACTGACACTCGTTCTAGAGGAAATTACTCGGCCTCTATGCCCGGCTCAGGATCTGGCTTTACTGCGTCTTCATAGGACAGCTCTTCCTGCTTGACCTTCGCTTTTGACAGCACCAGTTCAGTGACCTGATCTTCTAAGACCACAGCCTCGACGGAGCTTAACAGTTCCTGCTGGCTGTAGTAGTAGTCAACCACTTCTTTTGGCTGCTCGTATGTGGATGCTATTTCATTAATTCGCTCACGCACACGATCTTCATCGGGCGTAAGCGCTTCAACTTTAATGATTTCAGACACAATAACACCCAAGGCTGCACGGCGCTTGGCCTTGTCCCTGAACATATCGTCCGGCAACATGCTCAGATCAATCTGACGACCACCGCCAAACTGCTGAACCATCTGCTGCTTGAGCTGGATTATTTCATTGGCAACCAAGGCACTTGGCAACTCAACCTTATTGAGGTCAAACAACTGATTCATTACGCGGTTTTTGACTTTGTTACGGATTGCATTGCGCAGCTCGCGTTCCATGTTGTTTTTGACGTCTTCACGGAATTTTTCTTCGCCGCCTTCATTAACGCCATAAAGCTTGAAGAAATCGTCGTTCATCTCAGGTAGCGTCTGCACTTCAACTGCATTGACAGTCACGGCAAACTCTACTTTCGCGCCCTTGAGTTCTTCGGCGTGATAATCTTTCGGAAACTTAAGCTTTAGCGTCTTAGTGTCGCCAGCTTTCAGACCAATTAATCCGTCTTCGAAGCCAGGAATCATGCTGTTCGAGCCCAAGACCAAGGTCTGGCCCGCTGCCTTGCCGCCGGCAAACTCTTCTCCACCCTTGGTGCCAACGTAGTCGATATTTACACGTGAGCCGTCTTCACCAGGCGTATCTACCGCTTCAAACTTGGCCTGCTGCTTGCGCAACACGTCAATCATGGTCTCGACATCTGCGTCCGTAAGGTCGGTGACCGGGCGAGTAATTTTCACTTTGCTTAGGTCAGCCAATGTTAGCTCGGGGTAGACTTCGAAAATCGCTAAATATTCGAGATCGGCGCCTTCAGTGTCTTTCAACTCATCGATACGAGGCTGCCCTACTGGACGAAGGTCTTCCTGTCGGATCGCTTCATAGAAGGTTGAATTGATAATCTCACCAACAACTTCTTGGCGAACGCCCTTGCCGAATTGCTGTTTAACAACCTTTAAGGGGACCTTTCCTTTGCGAAAGCCTTTGATTTTGACTGTTTTAGTCGCCTTCTCAAGACGTTCGGTAACTTCTTTTTCAACACGTTCGGCAGGCACACCAATCTTCAGCTGACGCTCAAGACCTGTACTTGACTCAATGGAAACCTGCATGGATTTGCCTCTTGATATCACTTAATAAATGGTGCGAAAGGGGGGACTCGAACCCCCACACCTTGCGGCGCTGGAACCTAAATCCAGTGCGTCTACCAATTCCGCCACTTTCGCATAAAACGGGCTTTTAAAGCTTCTTTTAGCGCGGCATCTCAGATGATCGAGACCCCCTTTAAAAGCGGCGTGAAGTTTGCCACAGCGCATCTGGATCGGCAACTAATTCCAACCAGAATAACGCCATCAATTAAATTAACCCTTTAAATCGGACTTCACGCTGCAGCTGCGCCAGTTATTTTTCTGAAATGGGCTTCACGCTGGTAACGCGTTAGACTATGCTTTAGCTGAGCTTTAGCTAACCGTGATGCTTGGTTCAAAAAATTTGGCAATCAATTACAAAATCTGGAAAGGAGTAGACATATGAAGAAGTACAACGCTTTATTAATCGCCATGCTGGCAACTATTGGACTGAGTGCTTGCGATCGCGATGCCGCAGAGTCCACCGCACCTGCTGTTGAAGAAGCAACGATGAGCGACGCTGTTGAGCAAGCCGCTAGCGACGCACAAGAAGCTGTAGGCGAAGTGATGGAGACTGCAGAAGAAGCTGCTGGCGACGCGATCGATAGCGCGCAAGAAGCTGCAGAGGGCGCTGTTGAAGAAGCGTCTGACGCAATGGACGAAATGCTAGAAGAATAAAGCTCGAAAAAAACGTAAGACAAAAAAAACCCAGCCAAAAGCTGGGGTTTTTTATTCCTCGCGGAAAGGCTCCTTGCCGACCGCTCAGAATGCGTTAGGCTGCGATTTTGCGACGACGCAGACCTGTAAGACCTAGCAACGCAGAACCGAACAACCAAACAGCGGCAGGAATAGGCACTTCGTTAATTCCGGCAACGTAAAGATCAGTCGTTGTTCCTCTGCCATACTTCTCAGCCATAGCACCAGTCATGGTTCCAAATACTTTTAGCGTGGTCAGGTAAAAACCCAGTGTGATTTTGTCTGACGCTACTTGAAGCAGATCCCAACCCTGGGTGTCAGTCCAAATTCGCACCCACTGACCATTGGCAGAAATGTGCGGACCATTGATGCCAACCACAGACACTTTTTTAGCTGCATCAAAGACAAACTTCAGAACTTCGTTTGCCTGTAGGTTGTCATCGCTGGCAGGATTACACCAGTTGGTGCCCTGCTGTTCGCTGAGCAACTTTCCACAAACGCCGATACCTGCTTTGACACCGCTATCTAAATAGGCATTTGCCTCAGCGCCATTTTTATAGCCGTAGACGTTTAAATCGCCAAAGTTCAATGGCTGTGCGCCGCGCTCAGCTTCGTCTGCATCAAAATCATAATCGTAGGTGGCAGCCATTGAAAAACTGGCTGATGACAACAACACTAAGCCTGCGAATGACTGCAGTAATTTTCGATAACTCATTTTCATAACGTACTCCTCAAACTCCTGAAACTAATATTCCGCATGACCACCTGAACATTCCCGTACCTACAATCTAGGTACCCAGAACACAAGTAAATGCGACCAAATCCAAATTTTGGAACTTAAAAACATAACTGCTTAACAGGCTAACTAAACGTAGTTCTCATTTTTGGAATTGTCAAAAAATAAGCGGGGTTAAAAACTTGATTTTTCGCAAGAAATCAACAAGTTACCTAGCGGCGGGAAGGAGTCAAAAATATTAAGGGGCAGCGGGAAAAATAACACATTGAAAAACAGTTAGTTATGGCGTTTTATTAATAAAAATATTAACTGCGCAGAGCGCCACGGCCTCAATTTGGCCGTCGTCTGTGTAGATACCATCTATCCACAACTTAGCTATTCCATGCACAGCGCCCCAGATAACTTGAGATGTGCGCAGAGGGTTATCGTCCTTCGACAGCAGCCCGCACTCCTGCCAACAGCGGATCATGTCGACGCTGTGCTGAAAACAGGGATACGCCACGTCACGCAGCTCTTGAGTGCTGTTTTTCTGCTTCCATATACTGCGCCCAAACATCAACTCATACTGTTCTGGGCTCTCAACAGCAAAGCGAATGTAATCGCAGATATAGGCTTCAAATTTTTCCCTTTGCGTCTTACTGGGATCATTGAACGAGGCAATCGCCTCTCGGTGTCTGCGCTGAAACCCCTCGGCAGCAATGGCGCAGAGCAAATCATTCTTGTCCTGAAAGTGATGGTATGGCGCTGTGCGCGAGACACCCGCGCGCTCGGCGAGCTTGCGCAACGACAAACCCTCAATCCCCGCCTCCGCGATCATATCCCGCGCGGCAGCCAACAGTGCGGCGCGCAAGTCGCCGTGGTGGTAACTTGAACGTGAAGTTTCGATGGACGTTGATGCTCTCATACCGGCAATGTATCAACGTATCTTGACAGTGTCAAAATTACCCCTTAACCTGCCATTTCGTCGCCAAAAACGGTGCATTGCAGAACTGTCAGGCGCACCGATTTTAAGAGCTATAGTTTTTAAACCTGTAGATTTATAACAAGAGCACAGCCACAACCTAAGATCGGTTGGCGGTGCTAACACTATTTAAAGGTAGCCAATTGCAAAAAAAACGCCCAGTAGCCGTTAATGGCGCTGTTGATGACACGTCGGAAATGCTTAACGGCAGCCGTGGCAGCAATATCAGTGATAGGGTTAAGCATGCTGCAAATAAAGGATGTAATGGAAACCGTAGAGTCTGGCAAAGAAATGTGTGAGCCTCACTTTAACGATCTGCTGGCGCTCTGAGCGCCGTAAGACCTTCGACAGAAAAAACCTATAAAAATAATCCATCTTTGGAGAATGTTATGCCACACAACACCTACCCTCACCTACTCGCCCCGTTAGATTTGGGCTTTACCACGCTCAAGAACCGCGTATTAATGGGTTCGATGCACACCGGCCTGGAGGAAGTGGAAGATGGCCACGAGCGTATGGCAGCGTACTTTGGCGAGAGGGCCAAAGGTGGCGTGGGCCTTATTGTGACTGGGGGTATTGGTCCAAATACCGAGGGCGGCACACACCCAAACACGAAAAAATTAGTCAGCGATGACGATATCGCTGGGCATCGACAAATCACCGATGCAGTGCACGAACACGATGGCAAAATTTGTTTGCAGATTCTCCACACGGGCCGCTACGCCTATTCGCCCGACCAAGTGGCGCCCTCGGCGATTAAGGCGCCTATCAACCCATTCACGCCAAGAGCTCTCACTGACGCTGAAGTTTACAAACAGATCGATGATTTTGTCTTCACCTCACTACAGGCGCAAAAGGCGGGCTATGACGGGGTTGAGATAATGGGTTCTGAAGGTTATTTCTTAAATCAGTTTATCGCTGCGCGAACCAATCAGCGCGACGATGATTGGGGTGGAAGCTATGAGAATCGCATCCGTCTGCCGATTGAAGTAGTCCGCAGAGTTCGCGAAGCCGTTGGCAAGCATTTCATTATTATCTTCCGCCTCTCAATGCTCGATTTGGTTGAGGGCGGCAGCACCGCGGAGGAAGTGATTCAGCTCGGTCAAGCGGTGGAAAAAGCCGGCGCAACGATTATTAACACCGGTATCGGCTGGCACGAAGCGCAAATCCCAACGATTGCGACAAAAGTGCCAAGAGCGGCATTTACATGGGTGACGGCACATTTTAGAAAATCCCTTTCGGTGCCGGTTATTACGTCGAATCGCATTAACACACCAGACGTTGCAGAGGCTGTGCTGGCCCGTGGCGACGCTGACATGGTATCCATGGCGCGCCCATTCTTAGCTGACCCAGAGTTTGTGTTAAAAGCGCAGGAAAATCGCGCTGATGAAATTAATACCTGCATTGGCTGTAATCAGGCCTGTTTGGACCATGTTTTCGGCGGTGTCATGACAAGCTGTCTCGTCAATCCCCGCGCCTGCCATGAAACACAACTCAATATTATTCCAACAACTGCCAAGAAAAGAGTCGCTGTTGTCGGTGCCGGACCTGCCGGTCTGTCTGCGGCAACAACACTGGCAACACGGGGTCATGAGGTGAGTCTGTTCGACAGCGCCAGTGAAATTGGCGGGCAATTTAATATTGCCAAACAGATTCCGGGCAAAGAAGAGTTCAGCGAAACACTGCGCTATTACGGCCGTCAAATCGAACTGCTCGGCATTACTCTGCACCTGAATCAGCGCGTCACCGCAGAGCAGCTCAACAGCGGCGGTTTTGATGAGGTAGTGATCGCCACCGGCATTGCGCCGCGCACGCCTGACATCGCTGGCATCGATCACCCCAAGGTGATGAGTTACCTCGATGTGATTGGCGCGAAAAAACCGGTTGGTAAAAAAGTGGCCATTATCGGCGCGGGTGGAATTGGCTTTGACGTGGCGGAATACTTGACCCACAGCGGTGAGGCCAGCAGCCTCAATATTCCAGCGTTTATGAAAGAATGGGGTATCGATATGACCTTTGGCTCGCGCTCAGGCATCGAAGGTGTCAAGGCTCAGCCGGAGCCATCCCCTCGCGAAGTTTATTTACTGCAGCGCAAGAGCTCAAAAGTGGGCTCTGGACTGGGCAAGACAACTGGCTGGATTCACCGCGCTGGTCTGGTCATGAAAGGTGTGCGTATGATGCCGAACTGTGATTATGAGAAGATAGACGATGCCGGCCTGCACCTTACGGTTGGCGGTGAGACAAAGGTGCTTGATGTGGACAATATTATTATCTGTGCCGGCCAAGACCCTCTGCGTGAACTGACAAAAGGCTTAACCATTCCTCACCACCTAATTGGCGGCGCGGATATTGCGTCAGAGCTTGACGCCAAGCGCGCGATTAATCAGGGTACTCGTCTGGCAGCGCAGCTCTAGCAATGGAATCGGATACCCTGTTGGGCGACCATACGTGGCTGACCCAATAGGGGTTTTGTATAAAATAGAATTTTTGCACATTAGCGGCGCTTCGTTGGCCGCGGGACACAGCCCCAGATTAGCTGAGCACCCAAACAATTATTATTAGCCCGGCTCGCTCCACCCTCCTCGGCGCGATCCAAAAATAGGACCTAAAACGGAAAATATATGACCGACTCAAACGCTATGGCCGAATCCCCGACCAACAATACCGGTAATTTTCGCAATGCTCTGGGCAGTTTTGCCACTGGGGTCACGGTGGTCACCGCCATCGGTAGAAATGGCGTAAAAGTGGGTATGACAGCGAACAGTTTTAACTCTGTGTCTCTCGACCCAGCGCTGGTGCTGTGGAGCATTGACCGAAAGTCGTCCTGTTTCGATGATTTTATGCAAGCCAAAGCCTTTGCAATTCACGTGCTTGCCGCCGACCAGCAGGCGGTTTCAAATCATTTTGCCAGAAGTGGCAGTGAGAAGTTTGCCGATCTGCATTACACGTCAGGCATCGACGGCGTGCCCATTCTGTCGCACTACAGCGCGTGCTTTCAATGCAGTACAGAGAGCCAGTACGATGGTGGCGATCATGTCATCTTAGTGGGGAAAGTGATTGAATTTGTCAACAATGAGTTGGAGCCACTGCTGTTCTACCACGGGAAATACGCCACACTATAGATAGAGCCTTTAGCGCCGTTCCGAGCCCTATTCGGCCAGCGTGACTCGTCTACGCAAGCTTAGCGAGCGTGGGTAAATAGGCGAGTATCTCGCTCACAGACTGCACGTCTGCGTACTTGGCGTTGAGGTCAAATAAGTTTGCACGATGGGCCTCTGGATTTCTATCGCCCACAGCCTCCTCCGCCACAACCACCCGATAGTCATTCTGCAAGCCGTCAACTACGGTTGCGCGCACACAACCGCTGGTTGTGAGGCCGGTAACCACGAGTGAATCAACCTTTAAGCTGCGCAGATGGTCATCGAGCTGTGTTTTAAAGAAACCACTCGCCCACTGTTTTTCGATGAGCATTTCGCTAGTTTTGCGTCCAAGGGCGGGATCAATCTGCACCCAGTGCGAGTCAGGGGTAAGAACATTGAGCGCCGGCACCTTTTGACGAAAGACTTGCGCTTGCTGTTCGCTGCGATAAACAACAGTGGTAAAAAATATGGGCAGCGAGAAGGCTCTAAACGCGTCTAAAAGCTGAATGTTCGCGGCGACAACGCTTGGGCAGGAGGTGCCCAGCGGACAGTCTGGATCGGTAAATCCGTTGATCATATCAACCAGCACCAACGCTGGACTGACGCCCAAACCAAGGCGATTTTTAGGTAGATTTTTTATTGTTTCCATAACACGCCTGACACTGTTTTTGCGGAATAAAAAAAGCGGGCCGCCTTTTCAGCACAGCCCGCCGTTTATACTACTTTTTACGACTTAGAAACGGTAGCTAAAATCAATACCGTAGGTGTCTTGCGCGCCCGGATGAACGAACGAGCCACCAAACTCTGGTGCTGGAATGACTTCCTCAAGATACTTCTCATCGGTGACATTCCGGCCCCACAGTGTTACGCCCCAGTTCTCACCATCAATGGATATGCGAGCATTGAGTGTATCGTAGGCATCTCTCTTGGCTTTACTAAAGTCCTGGGTAATGGTCGCACCTGGATAGAATACCTGCCAGATCGAGGGCGTAGCCTCACCCTGTAGGGTGTGGAAAGCCATCTCACCAACATACTGCCAGTCGAGGCGTGCGGTTAGATTAACGCCATCGGTCACTGCGGTCTCAAACTGCGCGCCAAGGTTGTAGGTGCGATCGGGTGCCTGAGGAGCACTGTTTCCAACAGTGGCGGGACGGTGATCGTTGCGTTTGATTTCACTGTCCAAAATACCTAGGCCGCCGAAGACCGAAACACTTTCGGATAACACTGCATTGAAATCCATCTCAAAGCCCTGAATCTGAAGATCTTCTATAGTGGTTACCACGCGCATCAAACCAAAGGGACCAGCGAAGAATTCGAAGAATTGGTTGTCTTCGACGTCAGTATTGAATACCGATGCATTAATTCGCAGACGGTTATCCATAAGCTGCATCTTGGCACCCACTTCGTAGCTTGTGGACACTTCTTTGTTGTACTCATCTTTGACCAGCAAATTGCCATCAACTAGCGCGCCGGGGTTTGTTCCGTCGCCATTGTTGTTGTACCAGAAGTCGATCAGCGCTTCGCTACCAATTGAGTTAAAGCCGCCACTGCGGAAACCAACACCCCAGCTTGCATAGACATTGACGTCATCGCTTGCGGTCCAGCTCCAAGTAACCTTTGGCTGAAACTGACTGAAACTAGCGTTTCGATCAGGTATGCCATTGGGGTTGCTGGCGAATGCTGGGTTAATCGGGCCCGATGCGTTGATGTTGAGGCCTGACGTTTGTACGTTGGGCACCTGATTGCTGACATCTCGATCTTCTTTATCAAAACGTGCAGCAAAGGCTACTTCCATATCGTCGCTAAGTTGAAACTCCATTTGACCGAATACAGCGACAACCGACGTATCAAATTGGTCATCAAACAACAGATCTGTTGGGTTGGGACCTGTCGGGCTGACGTAGGGCTGACGGAGGAATCCATTGCCTGTGTCGGCGCCGTAGCCAACGACAACCTGACGCTCAATTTCAGCCGCGTAAACACCGGCAATCCAGCTTACTTTTGCGTCGTCATCAGAGGTTAAGCGAATTTCCAAACTGGTATCCGATTGGTTGCGCTCTTGGTATTGGTAGCCGTCACAGGCGGTCGGTGTATAGGGGCCGTAGATGCCTTGGAACTCGACGCCAGCAGGAAACACGCCGAACGGCGCAAAGAAATCACCAAACAGATCGGTACGGCCTGCCCCGCCCAAGCTTGCGGGCGTGTTGTTTAACGTAGCGCGGTCAGCCTGACAGGCACTGGTTAATTCGTAACCATAGAACGTCGCACTGGTACCGTCTGACAACAAGTATTCTTCGAGATTGCTGTAGCTGAAGACTGCGCTGACATCAACACCGTCGCGATCCCAATCCGCTTTGATCGAGAACTCTTCAGTGTCTTGTTTGTTTTCACCTGGCACGTTGTTAGCAAAGATAAACTCATGCTCGTTCACATCAGCGAAGAACGTCGGGCCGAGACCAAAATCATTGGCAAATGCAGGCAGTGCGAAGACGGCATTGAAGTTAATGGCTCCGCCGCTCACTTCGCTGACACCGGCGCGCATGTCGAGAGACAGTGCGTCATTGACATCCCAAATCAAACGCCCGCGAACCGTAGTATCTTCGAGAAAATCCACTGAGCTGGCACCGGTAAAGGTGTTTTTGTAGCTACCATCGGTTTCTCTGCGGCTAACACTCAATCGACCCAGAACTTTATCGTCGACTAACGCACCGCTGATGGTAGCTGAGCCACTGCGCGCGCCGTTATTGCCCGCGCCTACTTTCACTTTGCCTTCAAATTCATTGTCTGGTCGGCTGGTGCTGACGATGATTGCGCCAGCCACTGCGTTGCGACCATAGAGTGCGCCCTGCGGACCCTTGAGCACTTCGATTTGACTGACATCAAGCAGCTCTTCGTTGAAGCCATTAGGGTTAGTCACCAACACGCCATCGACCACATAGGCGAAAGTGGATTCCGCGTCGCGAGTCGACACAATGCCGCGAATACTGACTTGGGTGTCACCCACGTTGGCGGAGTCAACCATAGTTACGTTGGGCATCAAGGAAATAAAGTCGCCGGGGCGCTGAATGCCTGCACTTTCAATTTGACTCTCGGTAAACGCTGTTACCGCGATGGGCACCTCTTGCAGATTCTCAGCGCGCTTACGCGCCGTTACTACTACTTCTTCGATGCTCACTTCGGCGACAGCCATACTGGCCATGCTTGCGAGAACTGCTGCTGCTAATGATTTACGTACGTATCTATTTTTCATACTCTCCCCCTCGGATTGGGCTAAAACACATGTGATTTTTCGTTTTCTATTATTTTTTGTCTTCTATTGCTGTTTTTTTAATGGTTATTTTGCACTCATCTGCGCACCGCTAAACGTCGGTTTGACTGGCGCGGGTAGATGCGTTTCCGCTTCACAGCGCGCTCGGATATCTTCCAATTCACCGCCAAAATTAAACAGTGGCTTGTT
Source organism: SAR92 bacterium BACL16 MAG-120619-bin48 (assembly GCA_001438605.1). Taxonomy (GTDB): domain Bacteria; phylum Pseudomonadota; class Gammaproteobacteria; order Pseudomonadales; family Porticoccaceae; genus HTCC2207. Next base: position 25,887 of record LIDE01000019.1, read on the forward strand.
TTCGCCCCGCGTCTCAACTAACTGCTTACGCATCGCAGCGGTTGCACCTACATCGACGCTGCCATCTGCGGCAATGACAACGCCATATCGCTTGGCGCCATCAACAGTGACTAGGCGACGGGCAACGTCCTGTCGAACCAACTCAGGATCGCGAGCGAAAGGATCACCCCAACCGCCGCCACCCCACGTATTAAAGTAAAGCATATCGCCCGCTTTAACTTTTATGCCTTCCACTTTGGCCGGCAACCACTCTTCGCTGCCATCAACTCTGACTAACTTCTTGGTTGAACGCAACCCCGTGTCACCGCCGAGCACGCCCCAAGGATAGGTCAACCAGCGTTCATCGTGAATCCCTATGTCACCGTCGCAGAGGAAGCGGTAGGCCACACTCAGGCCATTACCGCCTCGGTGCAGGCCCGCGCCACCGGAATCGGCGATGGTTTCATAACGCTCAATGCGCAAGGGAAAATAGGACTCGATAAATTCATTGGGTACGTTGGTAAAGCCTGGCCACAGCGAATGCCCGTCGGGGCCATCACCGGCAGGTCGCCCTGGAACGCCGCCGAAGCCAATTTGAAACAACTGGAACCATTCACCATTTTTCTCCGGCCGCGTGTCGTATCCCGAGAAAAACAGGTGAGGTGAATCGGAAAATCCAGCAGCATTGAGCATCATTTCTGGGGCGCCCATGCCGAGCAGTGCTCCCAGCACATCGAAAATTCGTCCCAAGGCGTGAGTTCTTCCCGAGAGTGCTGCCGGGTAGTTTGGCTTGAGCAACGTGCCCTGCGGAATACGCACGTCGACGAGGTCATAGAATCCGTCGTTGAAGACAATCTGCGGATCAACCACGTTGATCGTAAACGAGCCAAAGAACATCTTGAACATGTCTTCGTTGAGGAAAAAGTTCACTGAGCTCTGAGCCTGCGGGTCTGTACCGGCAAAGTCAAAAATGGCTTTTTCGCCCTCGCGCCACATGGTGCACTTTATTTTATAAGGCCCCATGCCCATGCCATCGTCGCAAATGTAATCTTCAAATTCGCGCGGCTCTTCCGGAATAAACATCCCGATAATATGTTTCATCGCGTCGTAATTGCGCTGCAGCATAATACCCATGGTTGAGAAGAGCACGTCATCGCCAAAGCGCACAGCCAACTCGACGCAGCGCTTAGCAGCAGTGTTACAGGCGGCAACCAAGGCGTTGAGGTCGAAACGGTTCCACTGGGGCGTGCGGACATTGTGCAAAATTAATTCAAGAAGATCCGACTGTAATACGCCTTTTTTGTAAAGTTTGGTCGGCGGAATACGAATGCCTTCTTGAAAGATATTCGTCGCTTGAATAGGAATGGATCCCGGCACCATGCCACCGTTATCTGACATATGGCCAAACATCGCAGACCATGCAATGTGTCTGCCGTCTTTGAAGACCGGCACTAACACCACCCAGTCGGGCAGATGCGACACTGCGGCGTTGCACATGTAAGGATCGTTGGTGAGGATCACGTCGCCCTCTTCGATCTCGGCATCGTAGGCCTCTAAAAATGGCGCAATAAAGGAACCGAACTGGCCGACCACCATCTTGCCGTCTTTGTTGGCGATCATGGGGAAGCAGTCGCCCTGCTCGCGGATGCCCGGTGACATGGCGGTTCTAAACAGCACCGCGTCCATTTCTTCGCGGGCATTTCGCAGGGCGTTCTCGATGATATCAACAGTCACGCCGTCGACATCGACCTTAGCGAGAGGTTGATAATTAGTCTCTATTAAACGTGCTGTCACAGTGAGTCCCCCCCCAGTGCTGGGTTGATCAAAAGGTTGCCGATAGCGTCGATCGCGGCAATATAGCCGGGGAGCACTACCGTTGTTGAATCCATCTCGCCGATAATCGCCGGGCCCGCAACCTGCAACCCCTGATGCAATTTCTTGCGGTCATAAATATTTGCCGTGTGCCAGTCACCCCCGTAATAGAACTTGCTCTCATGAATTTTGCACTCATCAAGGGTCGTTCCGGCTTCACCCATCTTAAATTCAGCAATAGCCTTCGCTTTGGCTTTAGCCATCGCACGAATCATGAGGATCTCGTGACCATCGTTGAGTTTGAAGGTGAACAACTGCTCATGCTCTGCATCAAACTGGCCTGTGAGGAGCGCTATACCCTTCTCTTGCAACTCAGCTTCACTAAAATCAATGGTAATTTGGAACGCTTGACCGGCATAGCGCAGATCGGCCTGATAGGAAATCTCGTGCTCTGATTCAGGAATGTGATCAGCTAACAGGGCCTCTCCTGCGCGCACCTGCAACTCGTGCAAGTCAGCGACTAACTGTTCATTGGTAAGATCGCTGGCCATCATCAGGTAAGTGCGTGCGGCTTCATCTTGCACCTGCGTGGTAGCGTCGCCATAGGCGCACAACACACCGGGTCCTGGGGGAATAATGACAGGCCAAGCCTCAGTCAGCACACCCATGGCGTTGGCATGAAGCGGCCCAGCGCCGCCAAACCCAACGAGCGCGAAATCTCGCGGATCGTAACCCTGCTCAACAGAGACCAAGCGCAGCGCACCAAACATCGATTCGTTGACAATTTTAACAATGCCCTCGGCAGCTTCCATCAGCCCGATACCCATGGCATCGGCCACTTTTTGCACAGCCGCCACGGAGGCTTCACGATTGATTTGCATTTTGCCACCCAGCTGCACATCTGACGGCAGATAGCCGAGTATGACATTGGCATCGCACACGGTGGGCTGCTCGCCACCCTTCATGTAACAGGCTGGGCCCGGAACTGCTCCCGCAGATTCAGGGCCAACACGCAGGGCTTTGGTGAGTTCGGGCACAAAGGCGATGGATCCGCCGCCGGCGCCCACTGTGCGCACATCAACCGATGGTGCTCGCACACGCACGTCACCGACAATGGTTTCGCGGCGCACTCGCGCGCGGGAATTTTGAATCAACGCCACATCCGTCGAGGTTCCACCCATATCAAAGGTGAGAATATTGTTGTATCCCGCGCGGCTACAGAAATAGATCGCGCCAGACACGCCCCCCGCTGGGCCCGACATCAATAAATTAACCGGCGATACCGCTGATGCGCGGGCCGAAGCCAAGCCGCCATCTGAGCGCAAAATAGACAGTTGAGTGTCAGCGCCCATCTTTTCTTCTAAGGCCGCTTGCAGATTATTCACGTAGGTGGCCACTTCAGGGCGCACATAGGAGTTGACGACAGTCGTCTCTGTGCGCTCATATTCCTGCATCTCGGGAACCACTTCACTGGAAATGGAGATTGGTGTATCACCAAAGATTTCCGCTGCTATTTCCCGGGCGCGCACTTCATGAGCACCATTTATGTAGGAGTTGATAAAACAGATAGTCAATGCTTCAACCTGACCCGTGGCGTGCAGGGTTCTGAGATCTTTGCGCAACTGCTCTTCATCTAGGGGCGTCACCATCTGGCCAGTGGCGCTGAGACGCTCATGGGCGCCAATAGTCAGTTCAAGGGGCGCTAGGAGAGGCTTCTTGACGAAACTGACCCAGCCACCAAGACCACCTGGACAGTATGAGCGAGCTACCTGCAGCGTTCCTTCATAACCTGCGGTCGTCACCAACCCCACTTTTGCGCCCTTTCCCGTCAACACGGCATTGGTTGCCACTGTGGTTCCATGCATCACGCGACTGACTGAGCGCGGATCGATACCGGATTCATCACAGATTCGAGCGATGCCATTGAGTACCCCAATAGACGAGTCCTCTGGGGTTGAGGGCACTTTTGCCGTAAATGTTTCCCCTGTCTGCTCATTAATGAGGAGAAGATCTGTAAATGTTCCCCCTACGTCCACACCTAACCGATAACTCATGCTTATCTCCGCGACTCACTTTTTATTTTTGTGTTTTTACTAAATACCGCTGTATCCAAGGTTTGGATCGACCGCCCGGTGCTGTTCCGGTCAACTGCTGTGCCAGATCGGACGCCGCTATTAATTTTGTCATGTCAATACCCGTGGCAAACCCCATCTGGGACAACATCATAGTAATATCTTCAGTGGCGACATTACCGGATGCGCCCGGCGCAAATGGGCAGCCACCCAGCCCTGCAATAGAACTGTCGAATCGCCGAATACCCGACTCAACCGCGGCAAACACATTGGCCAAGCCCATCGCGCGGGTGTCGTGAAAGTGGCATCCCAACTGCGCGGCGCCATGAGTTTGCACCAACCTCGCTGTAAGCTCACGCACCTGCTGAGGTTGGGCTGCGCCGATCGTGTCAGCCAAGACCACTTGATCTGCGCCTGCGGCCATAAACTTTGCTGCGATGCGCTCAACAAGTGCAGGATCAACGGGGCCATCAAAGGGGCATTCAAAGGCGACCGATATCGTCGCTATCACCGCGATGCCATCGCGTTTGGCACAGGCTAGAATATCAAGCGTCACAGCCTCTGCCTCAGCCATGCTCATCGATGCGTTTTTTTGCGCCATGCCATCGCTGGCGTAGAGCACCATCGTGACAGTCTTGGCACCCGCCGCCTTGGCGAGTTCGTACCCTTTCATATTTGGGATCAGTGCGATGGACAGGGCGCTGTAATCAGCCTGCCCTTGCAGTTCCGCAAAAACTTGATCCGTTGCCGCCATCGCTGGCACAGCCTTTGGGGAGACAAAACTACCCACTTCGACTTGCGCGACACCCGCGGCCGCCACAGCCTTAATTAACTGAACGCGCTCGTCGATAGAGAGCAGTTTCAGCTGATTTTGCAGCCCGTCGCGTGGACCAACATCTGTAATAACGACAGCTTCGCCCGTCATCCAATCACCTCGTTGGCACGCAGTTGAGCAATTTCTTCAGCACTAAAGTTGAGCAACTCTGCCATCACCTCGTTGGTATGCTCGCCCAACAGCGGCGCCGCAGTGAACAGCTCATGCTGTGTCCGCGACAACTTAACAGGATTGCCCGGCCCTTTGCTTGATTTGCCGTTAGGATGCTTTAGATCAATCACCATATTGCGGTGCAATACCTGTTGATCAGAGAGCGCCTGACCCAAATTATTCACTGGCGCACAGGGAATTCGCTCCGCCTCGAACAGCGCAAGCCAATGTTGGCAGCTCTGGGTAGATAGCAATTCGTTTAGCGTCGAATTAATCATGTCCCGATCAGCCCAGCGGCCAGGCTGCGTGTCATATTTTTCGTCGTCAAATGCGGAGCAATTGACCACTTTTTTGAGATTCTGCCAAAAATTGTCCGTGATCACCGCAATCACGATAAAGCCATCGGAGCAGGTAAATGTGTTGTAAGGCACGTGGACAAAGTGGCTATTGCCAATCGGATAGGGATTCTCCCCCGACAAAAAGTGCATGGTTGCCATGTAGTTGAGCATCGAAATTTGACAGTCGAGCATAGAAATATCCACATGCTGGCCACGGCCACTGCGCTCGCGCTCATAGAGGGCCGCAAGAACGCCCATCACGCCAAACATACCACCGCCGAGATCACCGATGGGAATGCCCGCTCGCATGGGCTGATTTTCATCCATTCCAGTAATCGACATGCCGCCGCCCATCGCCTGAGCCACCTGATCAAAGGCAGGCCGCTTGCTGCCTGGGCCATCGGAGCCAAACCCAGAAATCGTGCAGGTAATAATACGCGGATTAATTTTGCTCAAGGAGTCGTAATCGATTTTCAACCGCTCGGGAACGCCGGCGCCAAAGTTGCTGATTACAATATCGGATTTCTCGACAAGTCGATTAAAGACTGCACGGCCTTGCTCAGATTTAAGATCAACCGCCACGCTTTTCTTGTTGCGGTTTAAGGTCAAGTAGTAGGCCCCCATGCCGTCCAGCGAATTCTTAACATCTTTCGCCAACAACTTGCGGGTGCCCTCTCCCTGAAGCGGCTCAACTTTGATGGTCTCTGCCCCAAGGTCGGCTAGAATCATACTGCCGTAGGGCCCTGACAACATGTGTGTCAAGTCTAGTACGCGCACGCCGTCTAGAGCGCGCTTCACGGATAGGACTCCACATGCAACGCACAAGAAATAGCCAAGCCGTAAGACCTGAACGCCACGCGAAAATTAAACTCCCCCAACCAACAAGAATTCATATATTTTTAGTAACTCGTCGTGTTAACTGCATCCCTAGTTGGCGATGGCAGTCTATTCGTTGAAAATCGCGACCACTATTGGAACCGACCGCGCTAATGATATATAGTTATACCAAAGTATCAATACGGTCACAACAATTAATCGTCACCGGCCTCAATCGATGCCCAATACATAGAAGAGACACCCCTCTATGACAGACCTTCACAGGACTGCCCTATTCAATGAAAGCCAGCGGCACCACGTGTCGGCGGAGCGCCCACTGCCGCTTTATCACCAGCTTTACACTTTTATCAAAAACTTCATCCTCGATGGCACACTCCATCACGCCGAGCGATTGCCCAGCGAGATTGAGCTTGCGGAAATATTTAATGTCTCGCGCATCACGGTCAAACGAGCCGTCAACGAACTCGCCGCCGAGCAGCTCGTCGAGCGCGCACGGGGAAAAGGGACACATGTGATTTACAAATACACGCCCAAGCCCGTGCAAGCGCCACTGCTGGGCATACTGCAAGAGATTGATAGCATCGCCGCAGACTCCGTCGCCGAAATAATCTCTTGCAGCTTGGCGCTGCCGCCCCAGAGTATTCGCTCGGAGTTTGCCATTGACCGCAATGCCCAACTTTTCCATCTCGTGCGCAAGCGTGAGCGCGCCGGCGCGTTTTTTGGCTACTTTGAAAGCTGGACAGCGGGGGTAAAAATGCCCTCAACAACCGACATTTTTATTCACGAGTCTCGCCACAAATACTTTCGCGAAAATGGCACCAACGTCAGCCACGTCAAACAGAACCTCAGCGCCGTCGCCGCATCCGAGGCCATAGCCGCTCACCTGCATGTTCCGGTGGGCTCGCCCCTGTTGAGCTTAGTTCGACTCTCTTACAGTCAGAATGGCGACCGAGAAGAGCTTGTCGATCATTTGCTGGCGCTCTATAACCCAGAGCTATTTCAATACCAGATGGATATGAAGCTCGAGTAAGAGCCTCGGGCACGCGCCATTCACCATTCACGTCAAGAAAAAGCTTACGTTGACGTAAGCGTAATAACGCCCTTACAATGCCGCTTTGTCATCGCTCTGTGGTCACGTCATGCCTAAAACACCCGCACCGCTCGAATACAGCATCAGCCAGCTCACGAAAGAGTTTGGCATTACCACCCGCAGCATTCGGCACTACGAAGATATTGGGCTGCTCGCACCCACCCGTCGCGGGCAAACACGGGTTTACAGTCCAGCGCAGCGCACGCGCCTCAAGCTGATCCTGCGCGGCAAGCGCCTCGGCATTTCCCTAGACGACTCTCGCGACATTATCGATATGTACGAACCCGGCAAGAGCAATGTTGAGCAACTTGAAAAGCTGATCCATGCAATACGCCAGCAGCGCAGCAAGCTCAACCGACAGCTCGACGATATCACCGCCCTGCTCAAAGACCTCAATCAAGCTGAAAACGACTGTATTGACGCGTTAAAAAACCAGTGAGCTACCCTTCACTCAACACACGGAAAAATGGAATCCCTCTATGAACACAGCCTACCCCTCGTTAAATTTTAACCTTGGCGAAGAGATCGACATGCTTCGCGCCAGCGTCTTTCAATTTTGCCAGAGCGAAATTGCCCCGCGCGCAGCCACTATCGATCGCGACAATGAATTTCCCATGGATCTGTGGCGAAAAATGGGGGACATGGGGCTGCTGGGCATCACCGTGGCAGAGGAGTTCGGTGGCTCGGGGATGGGGTATCTAGCTCACTCCGTAGCCATGGAAGAAATTTCTCGCGCATCAGCCTCTGTGGGACTCTCCTACGGCGCGCACTCCAACCTCTGCGTCAACCAAATACACAAAAACGGCACCCTCGAGCAGAAGCAGCGCTACTTGCCAAAGCTCTGTTCCGGCGAGCACATTGGCGCCTTGGCCATGTCCGAGCCCAATGCTGGCTCAGACGTTGTCAGCATGAAGCTGCGCGCGGAAAAACAGGGTGACAAATACATTCTCAACGGCAACAAAATGTGGATTACCAATGGTCCCGATGCCCACACCTACGTGATCTACGCTAAGACAGACACCAGCGCGGGTTCGAAAGGCATCACAGCGTTTATTGTCGAGCGCAACACCCCTGGGTTTTCACGCCATCAAAAACTCGACAAACTGGGTATGCGCGGCTCCAACACCTGCGAGTTGGTCTTTCAAGACTGCGCCGTACCCGCAGAAAATATTCTCGGCGGTGAAGGCCGAGGCGTTGCGGTACTCATGTCGGGTTTAGACTACGAGCGCACCGTACTCTCCGGCGGCCCCGTGGGAATAATGCAAGCATGCCTCGATGTGGTGCTACCTTATATCCATGAACGCAACCAATTTGGCCAAGCGATTGGAGAATTCCAGCTTATGCAGGGGAAAATTGCCGATATGTACGCCGACCTCAATGCCTCACGAGCCTATCTCTACGCCGTAGCAAGAGCCTGTGATCTCGGACAAGATTCTCGCAAAGACGCGGCAGCGGTAATTTTATTCACCGCTGAAAAAGCCACGCAAATGGCCCTGCAAGCGATCCAAGCGCTGGGCGGCAACGGCTACACCAGCGAGTACGCCACCGGTCGTCTGCTGCGCGACGCCAAGCTCTATGAAATCGGCGCCGGCACATCAGAGGTGCGACGCATGTTGATTGGTCGCGAGCTTTTTAATCAGACTGCCTAAGAGACATCCCATGCCTACTATCAAGACCAGCATTAACACCAAAAGCAGCGAGTATCAGCAAAACTATGCCGCGATGCAGGGCACGGTTGATGACTTGAAAGCAACACTCGCCACGATCGCCAAGGGCGGCGGCGAAAAAGCCTGTGCCCGTCACAGCGGCCGCGGCAAACTGCTACCCCGCGAGCGCATTCACGCCCTGCTTGATCCCAGCTCACCGTTTTTGGAACTGTCTGCGCTGGCCGCGCACGATGTCTATGGCGAAGATGTGCCTGCCGCGGGCATCATTACGGGTATTGGTCGCATTAGCGGTCAGGAGTGCATCGTGGTCGCCAATGACGCCACCGTCAAAGGCGGCAGCTACTATCCACTGACCGTCAAAAAGCATCTCCGCGCCCAAGCCATTGCCGAGCAGAACAACCTGCCCTGCGTCTACTTGGTCGATTCTGGCGGCGCCAACCTGCCGCGCCAAGACGATGTTTTTCCCGACCGCGAACACTTTGGCCGCATCTTTTTCAATCAAGCCAATATGTCCGCGCAGAATATCCCACAGATCGCAGCGGTGATGGGATCCTGCACTGCCGGCGGCGCCTACGTGCCTGCGATGGCCGACGAATCGATCATTGTCAAAAATCAGGGGACTATTTTTCTTGGGGGGCCACCCTTAGTCAAAGCGGCCACCGGCGAAGTGGTGACAGCAGAGGAGCTCGGCGGCGCCGACGTCCACTGCCGTAAGTCTGGTGTTGCCGACCACTACGCCAACAATGATCACCACGCCCTAGAAATGGCCCGCGCAGCTATAGCGCGACTCAACCGCAGCAAGCCGCGCCAGGGCGATCTCGCCGACGCCACTGAACCACTCTACGACCGCCATGAAATTTACGGCATTGTCCCGAGTCAATCCCGCAAATCCTACGATGTGCGAGAAATCATCGCCCGTGTTGTCGACGGTTCAGACTTTGATGAATTCAAGGCGCTCTACGGCACGACTCTCGTTTGCGGATTTGCACGTATTTTCGGCTATCCCGTAGGCATTGTCGCCAATAATGGTATTTTATTCGGAGAGTCTGCGCAAAAAGGCGCTCACTTCATTGAGCTTTGCGCGCAACGCAAAATCCCCCTCGTCTTTCTGCAAAATATCACCGGCTTTATGGTTGGCAAGCAATACGAAAATGACGGCATCGCCAAGCATGGTGCAAAAATGGTCACCGCCGTGGCCACCGCCAAAGTACCGAAATTTACTGTCCTGATTGGCGGTTCTTTTGGTGCCGGCAACTACGGTATGTGCGGCCGCGCCTACGATCCACGCTTTTTGTTTATGTGGCCCAATGCCCGCATTTCCGTGATGGGTGGCGAACAGGCCGCAGGCGTTTTAGCGCAGGTCACCCGAGACAAATACGAGCGCGACGGCAAAAGCTGGAGTGCCCAGGAAGAAGCGGATTTTAAGCAGCCGATCATTGATGACTATGAACATCAGGGCCACCCCTACTATGCGTCCGCGCGGCTGTGGGATGACGGCGTAATCGACCCCGCTGACACACGCATGGTCTTAGGCCTTGCTATTTCAGCCAGTCACAACCGTGAAATTGAAGAGACAAAGTTTGGGGTTTTCCGCATGTAAGTCGCAGAGTTGACTTATCTGTCGACTAAAGTGGCGGCTTAAGCGCCGACTAAAGTGGCGACCCTCTAGCACATGCCAGGATTTTGTAAAAACCCAACGCGATAGCGAGGCAAATATACAACCATGCAAACAGTTCTCTGTGAAGTAGATCAGCGCGGCATCGCTCGGGTAACGCTCAACAACCCCGACAAACACAACGCCTTCGACGATGCCATTATCGGCGAGCTGACGGCGGTGTTCAGCGCCATTGCCGACAATCCTGCGGTGCGAGTGATGCTGCTCGCTGCAACAGGAAAAAGTTTTTCCGCGGGCGCCGATTTAAATTGGATGCAGCGCATGGCCAATTACAGCTACGCCGAGAATCTGCGCGATAGTCAAGCCTTGGCCGAGATGTTAAGGGTGCTCAACTTTATGCCGCAACCGACCATTGCTCGGGTTCAAGGTGCAGCCTACGGCGGCGCGGTGGGTTTAATCAGCTGCTGCGATATCGCCATTGCCGCCAGCGCGGCAACCTTTGCGCTCAGCGAAGTAAAGATCGGTCTTCTCCCAGCAACCATCAGTCCCTACGTGATCAACGCCATCGGACAGCGCGCTGCGCGACGCTATTTCACTACCGCCGAACTGTTCAATGCCCAGCGCGCGCAAGAGATTGGTTTGGTGAGTGAGGTTGTTGACGCAGAGCATCTCGATGAGAAAATTGAAGAGGTTATTGCGCGACTCCTCGGCAACAGCCCCGCCGCCATCAAAGCGGCCAAACAGCTGATTTTTGATGTCGCTGGCAAAGCCATCGACGAACAGCTTATCGAACAAACCTGCGCCACCATCGCAGCTATCAGGGTAAGCCCAGAAGGCCAAGAGGGCTTGCAAGCCTTTCTGGCAAAACGAAAACCGAATTGGTTATTAAAGGATTGAATGCAGCCATGTTTAAAAAAATACTGATCGCCAATCGCGGCGAAATCGCCTGCCGAATTATCCGCACAGCCAAGGCGATGGGCGTGCAAACCGTCGCTGTCTACAGCGATGCCGATCGCAACGCTCTGCATGTTCAAATGGCCGATGAAGCTGTCTATCTTGGCCCCGCACCCTCGAAAGAGTCGTATTTGGTTATCGATAAAGTTATCCAAGCGGCCCTCAGCAGCGGCGCAGAAGCCATTCACCCCGGCTATGGCTTTCTCTCTGAAAACAGCATTTTCTGCCAACAGTGTGCCGCTCACGGTTTGGTCTTTATCGGGCCACCGGTCGAGGCTATTTTGGCCATGGGCTCAAAGTCAGCCGCCAAGACCATTATGGAAGAGGCAGGCGTTCCGCTGGTGCCCGGCTATCACGGCAACGATCAAAATCCCGCCGTCCTCAAACAGGCGGCCGATAAGATGGGCTACCCTGTACTGTTAAAAGCAGCGGCTGGCGGCGGCGGTAAAGGGATGCGCGCAGTGTTCGGCGCCCATGAGTTTGACGAGGCCTTGGCCGCTGCCAAGCGCGAGGCCATGAATGCTTTTAATGACGATATTATGCTGGTCGAGAAGTACTTGCTCGGCCCGCGCCACGTCGAAATCCAAGTTTTCTGCGACCAGCACCAGAATGCCGTCTACTTGTTTGAGCGCGACTGTTCGGTTCAGCGCCGTCATCAAAAAGTCATTGAAGAAGCCCCCGCACCCGGCATGACATCTGACCTCCGCGAGAAAATGGGTGCCGCAGCGGTGCGCGCCGCCCGCGCCATCAATTACGAAGGCGCCGGCACGGTGGAGTTTCTCCTCGACAGCACTGGGCAGTTTTTCTTTATGGAGATGAATACCCGGCTGCAGGTCGAACACCCTGTCACGGAGATGATCAGCGGACAAGACCTTGTGGAGTGGCAATTGCGCGTCGCCGCAGGTGAACCCCTGCCGTGCGCGCAAGAGCAGCTGCAGATCAATGGTCATGCCTTTGAAGCGCGTATCTATGCGGAAGATCCCGACAACGACTTTTTGCCAGCTAGCGGTCAAGTGACAGGGTTGCGCACCCCGCAACAGAATCGCCACGTTCGCATCGACAGTGGTGTGGTCGAAGGCGATGAGGTCAGCATTTATTACGACCCGATGATTGCCAAGCTGATCGTCTGGGACAGCGACCGCGACCGTGCTTTAGCGCGCCTGCGAGAAGCTCTCAGCGACTATCAGATTGAGGGTTTAACCAGCAATGTCCGCTTCCTCTACAACCTCGCAAGCAGCGACGCCTTCTGTCAGGGCAATATCGACACCGGCTTTATTGAGCAGCATGAAGCAGAAATCTTTCGCCAGCGCGCGGACGATATAAGTTATGCCGCACCTCTCGCCGGACAGGCTATCTCTGCCGCACGACAGCAGCGCGCCGCAGCCAAGGCCCAGCGCAGCAATGATCCGAATTCGCCTTGGCATCTCGCCAACAACTGGCGTCTAAATCAGCTGGCAACACCCCCTGTGACGATTACTATCGGTCAGCAGCAGGTAGAGGTTGAGGTCACCAGCGCGGTATTGGACTCCTGCGTAAAAGTGGTCACGCAGGCCCAAGGGTTTACACTGTTCACTCCCCGTGGTGCGTTTCAGTGCAGCGAAGTGGCGCCAGATTTAGGCCTTGATCAAGACAATCATCACAGCGGCAGTCTCAGTGCGCCGATGAATGGCACCGTTGTCGCCCTGCTGACTGAAACAGGCAAAACGGTCAGCAAAGGGCAAACCCTTATGGTTATCGAAGCGATGAAAATGGAGCATGCGATCGTCGCGCCCAGCGCCGGCACCGTGAGTGAATTCTTTTATCAACCGGGCGATCTTGTCGACGGCGGCACTGAACTGCTGGCTTTTGCTGCCAGCGAGGAGATTCTGCAATGAACCTTCCCAGTCGCGTTAGAATCGTCGAAGTAGGCCCCCGCGATGGTCTGCAAAATGAGGCCACCAGTGTTGATGTCGCGACTAAACTTGAGCTAATTCAGCAGCTTAGCGATGCTGGCTTAAGCTACATCGAAGCGGGCAGTTTTGTCAGCCCAAAATGGGTGCCACAAATGAACGGCAGCGACGCTATTTTTCAGCAACTGCCAGCGAACAGCGCAACTGTTTTCGCCGCCCTCACCCCAAACATGCAGGGCTTAGAGCGCGCACTCGCCTGCGGCGTCAAAGAAGTCGCGGTTTTTGCGGCAGCCTCAGAAAGCTTTAGCCAGAAAAACATTAACTGCTCCATCGCCGAGAGTCTTGACCGATTTCGCCCAGTCGCTGCGCGGGCGATTACTGAAGGTGTCAATGTTCGCGGTTATATTTCCTGCGTGGTCGGCTGCCCCTATGAAGGCGCCATCGAGCCAAACAAAGTGGCTGACGTCGCCAAACAGTTGCTTGCCATGGGTTGTTACGAAATTTCGCTGGGAGACACCATCGGCGTGGGCACCCCTGCCGCCATCGAACAGTTGCTGAATCGACTTCTGCAAGATATACCGCCCAACCGCCTCGCCGTGCATCTGCACGACACCTATGGGCAAGCATTGGCCAATGTATTGCGCGCGCTGCAAATGGGGATTTCTGTTGTCGATAGTTCGGTTGCTGGACTCGGCGGCTGCCCTTACGCCCAAGGAGCATCGGGTAATTTGGCCACGGAAGACCTCGTGTACATGCTCAATGGCATGGGGATAGAGCACGGTATTGACCTCGCAAAACTGGTTGCCGCGGGTCAGTTTATTAGCCAGCACTTAGGTCGCGTCAATGCCTCAAAAGTCGCTCGAGCGCTCTAGCTGAGGCGCAGCACTACTGGCAACATCAACCCAAGACGCTATAATAGCCGCCAAACCCCGCCGCACAGAGACCATCCCCTTGACCCAATTTCGCCCTTGTATCGATCTGCACCAAGGCAAAGTCAAACAAATTGTCGGCGGCAGTCTCACCGACAGCGGCGCGCAAACAAACTTTGTCAGCGCACACGGCGCTGCCTACTACGCTGACCTCTATCGCCAGAAAAACCTCCGCGGCGGGCACATTATTGCCCTGGGACCAAACAACCAAGAACAGGTTTTGCAAGCACTTGCCGCCTACCCCAACGCCCTGCAATACGGCGGCGGTGTTACCTGCGACAACGCCACAGACTATTTAAGGGCCGGCGCCAGTCACGTTATTGTTACCTCGCATTTGTTTGAACATGGCCAGTTTTCTTGGTCGCGCCTTGACGCTATCAAAGCTGAAGTGGGCCGCGAGCGTCTCGTGGTGGATCTTAGCTGCCGCAAAACGGCTGACGGCTGGTTTATTGCAACAGATCGCTGGCAGACCATTACGAGCATGCAAGTCAATCAGAAAACCCTTGCAGAACTCGCCTCTCACTGCGCCGAATTTCTTATCCACAGCGCCGACGTTGAGGGCTTGCAGGCCGGTATCGACGAACCCTTGGTCAGTCTCCTTGGCCAATACTGCACGGTGCCAACCACCTATGCTGGAGGCGCTCGCTCCCTCGCGGATCTTGATCGTGTGAAGGCGCTATCGCAGGGTCGTATTGATCTCACCATCGGCAGCGCATTGGATATATTTGGGGGTTCAGGTGTGACCCTCGACGACTGCATTGCATGGAACACAGATCACAATCAGCCCCCTCGCTAATGCGCGTGTAAAATACTCACTATAGGCCGATTGGCCTGCCATAGTTGTGCCTAGCTATTCCCTCAACACTGTTCTTGTGTAACCATCCCACCCAACAAAAATTGCCGCACAGCTAGTGTGCGCACAAAAAGATTACTTTAAGGGTGGGGAGTGTTATGTCTGTTGTCGATTATCAAGTTCACGAACAAATAGGAATTATTTGGATTAACAATCCACCGGTGAATGCCCTCTCCAGCGAGCTGAGAAACGGCATTCATCAAGCCGTATTAAATGCTCAAAGCGACGCCACAAAAGCGCTGCTATTGATCTGTAAAGGTCGCACTTTTATCGCCGGTGCCGATATTTCCGAATTTGACAAACCTGCAACCAAACCTTCATTTAACGATATCCTCGGTACCATCGAGTCGTCCTCTAAACCCGTTATCGCGGCCATTCACGGCACTGCGCTGGGCGGCGGCTTGGAGACTGCCCTTGCCTGTCACTATCGCTGCGCTGTCGGCTCAGCCATGGTGGGCCTGCCAGAAGTGAAACTTGGCCTTCTGCCAGGGGCTGGCGGTACTCAGCGAGTGCCGCGACTAATCGGTATAGAAGCGGCGATTAAAATGATCACCGGTGGCAACCCTATACCCGCCGCCGCGGCACTGAGTGCCAAGCTTATTGACCATGTGATTGACGGTGACGATCTGCTGCAAGGGGCCCTCGCCTACACGGAACAGCTGATTGCGGATAATGCGCCTCTCAAGCGCGTGCGCGATATCACCATCGACCCCAGCTCGATACCAGCCGGCACGTTCGACACTATCCGTGCGCAATTTGCGGTGCAGGCCCGCGGCCTGATCGCGCCGCAACAGATTATTAACTGCATTGAAGCCGCTGCCACCCTGCCCTTTGATGAGGGACTAGCCGCCGAGCAGCGCTTTTTCCATGAATGCATGGTATCCAGTCAGTCTGCGGCCATGCGTCATATGTTCTTCGCCCAGCGCGAGGCGAACAAAATAAAAGGTCTGCCAAAGGACACGCCCCAGCGACCGATTAAGTCTGTCGCCATCATCGGTGGCGGCACTATGGGCGGCGGTATTGCCATGAACTTTGCCAGCATTGGCATACCCGTGACACTTCTCGAAATCAACCCAGAAGCTCTGCAGCGTGGCCTCGGTATTGTCGAGAAGAATTACAGTAATTCCGTCAAAAAAGGCAAGCTTAGTGACGCTAAAAAACAAGCCTGCATGGATTTGATCAGCGGTACCACTGACTACCAAGACTTGGCCCATGTCGATCTGGTGATCGAAGCCGTGTTCGAAAATCTTGCCATCAAACAGCAAGTGTTCAGCCAGCTCGATAAAGTGTGCAAGCCTGGCGCAATTCTCGCCACCAACACCTCCTATCAAAATATTGACCAAATTGCGGCTGCCACTCAGCGTCCGCAGGATGTTATTGGTCTGCACTTTTTCAGCCCCGCCAATATTATGAAGCTGTTAGAGATTGTCCGTGCCGACAAAACCGCTGACGATGTTATTGCCACCGCCATGCAGTTGGCTAAAACCATTGGCAAAGTGCCAGTTCTTGCGCGAGTCTGCGATGGCTTTATCGGCAATCGTATGTTTAGCGAATACAGCCGCGAAGCACAACTGTGCCTTATCGAAGGCTCAACGCCAGAACAGATCGATACGGTGATGCAAGATTTTGGCATGGCCATGGGCCCTATCGCCGTCGGTGACTTGGCCGGCATTGATATTGGCTACAAAGTGCGCGAAGTGCTCAGCGACGAGCAAAAAGGCAATCCTGCGAGCTACTGTATCGCGGATGCCCTCGTGGAAATGGGCCGACTGGGACAGAAAACCGGCGCCGGTTACTACAAATACGATGCTCAGACGCGCGCGCGAACCAATGATCCAGAGGTGATGGCACTGGTCGAGTCGATGGCGGTGGCTCACAATATCACTCGCCGCGAATTTTCGGATGCCGAACTTGTCCTGCGTCTGATACTGCCGTTAATTAACGAAGGTGCGAAGATTCTGGAAGAAGGTATCGCTCAACGGCCTGGCGATATTGATGTGGTGTATGTCTTTGGCTACGGCTTCCCTGTCTACCGCGGCGGCCCAATGCAATACGCCGACGAATTGGGCTTAGCCAGCGTTTACGAGCAGCTGACTCGACTCCATCAAGAGACCGGCGAAGCGTCTTGGCAGCCCGCTACATTGATTAAAACCCTTGCCGAAACAGGCAGTAGTTTCGCGCAATGGGCCAATGAACAGGCGTAACACTTATCGTTAGCAATCAACCATCGGCCTGGCAGTAATTCTAGCGAGCGCTGCGTTTAATACAACGGTTTATCAGTTGGCACGGCGTATTCGACTGCGACTGCATCTCAAGACTGCGTCTTTGTAAAAGGCCTCTTGATGAGGCCTTTTACGCTGATCTTAGTTAGGCTTTTTATTCGCCTGCTTTTCTTTTTTCTCTACGCGTTTTTCCTTGAGGGTTTTTTCGGGTTTCTTTTTCACCGATTTTTTTGAATCTTGACCTTTGGACATAAACTTTTCCGGGGGAGTGATGGATAACCAATAATATGCCTACAGGATAGGCTCCATAATGAACACAAGCCCAAGCTGGGCCACGCAGATGATTTGCGCATCTTCTTGTGTATATTTAAATCTATTAAGCGCCTTTATTCACCGTTCAGCAACAACATTGACGCTTCACCAAAAGCGGGCCGCTTTGGCGATGGTCCTAGATTCGTCGAGGCAGCATTTCCTGAAGTCGAATATGGGAGTTAACGACTGCATACGAGCCCCGCGAGTCTCGTTGCGAGTCACGCGGGGCCCAGCACAGGATGCCGTCGCTTAGGTTGAGGCTGTTTCGTAGTCAGAGATTAGCGGACAAGAACAGATCAGGTTGCGATCGCCATAGACATTATCCAATCGACCGACCGGCGGCCAATACTTATTGGCACGCACGGAAGTCACTGGATACGCTGCTTGGCTGCGACTGTAACCTCTCGTCCAATTGTCGGCGGTCACCACTGCTGCAGTATGGGGTGCATGCACCAGCGGATTATCGTCGAGGGAGAACTGTCCCGAGGCGACCTGATTGATTTCCTGTTTGATGGCAATCATGGCATCACAAAAGCGATCCAACTCGGCCTTCGACTCACTCTCTGTCGGCTCGATCATCAAGGTTCCAGCAACTGGGAAAGACATGGTGGGTGCATGGAAGCCATAGTCGATCAAGCGTTTGGCGATATCGTCGACGCTTATGCCAATATCGTCTTTAATGCCGCGGACATCCAAAATACATTCGTGCGCAATACGACCATGTGCGCCTGTGTACAGAATTTCATAGTGATCCTGCAAGCGAGTGGCAACATAGTTGGCATTCAAAATAGCCACTTCAGTCGCTTGCTTTAGGCCAACACGTCCCATCATGCGGATATACATCCATGTGATCGGCAGAATACTGGCACTGCCGTAGGGCGCTGCCGAGACCTGTCCACCGCGGCGCTCACCGCCTTCAAACTCTTTCGGCATAAAGGGCGCTAGATGCGCACCGACGCCGATCGGACCAACACCAGGACCGCCGCCGCCATGGGGGATACAGAATGTTTTATGCAGATTCAAGTGAGAGACATCGCCACCGAATTTACCCGGCTGACAGACACCGACCATAGCGTTGAGATTGGCGCCATCGATATACACCTGACCGCCGTGCTCATGGACAATGTCACAAATTTCCGTGATGCGCTCTTCGAACACCCCGTGGGTAGACGGGTATGTCACCATAATCGCTGACAAATTAGCAGAGTGCGCTGTAGCCTTGGCCTGCAGATCGTCCACATCCACATTGCCCTGATCGTCACACTTCACCACCACCACTTGCATGCCACACATTTGCGCAGACGCTGGGTTAGTGCCGTGTGCCGAACTTGGAATGAGACAGACATTTCGATGGCTGTCGCCGCGGCTCTCGTGATATCCGCGAATCGCCAACAGCCCAGCATATTCACCTTGAGATCCCGCGTTGGGTTGCAGTGACATTGCATCATAGCCTGTGGCGGCGCATAACATCGCTTCGAGATCATCGATCATGGCGCGGTAGCCGAGAGTTTGGCTGGCCGGCGCAAAGGGATGCATGTTGGAAAATTCCGGCCACGTAATGGGCAGCATCTCCGCCGTCGCATTGAGCTTCATGGTGCATGAGCCGAGCGGAATCATGGCGCGATCGAGGGCAATATCTTTATCCGACAGCTTGCGTAAATACCGCAGCATTTCTGTCTCAGAGTGATAGCGGTTAAATGTCGGATGTGTCAGGAAGCTATCGCTGCGCACTAGATCAGTCGGCAGCGCGGCACCCACTTCTTCAGAAAGCTGCTCGATAGAAAGATTGTGGTTGCCAATCAAAATATCCCAAAGACATGCGATGTCGTCACGTGTCGTCGTCTCATCAAGAGACACGCCGACGGTGGATGCATCAATTACCCGCAGGTTAATTCCGCGGCCTTCAGCAGCAGCATGAATATCAGCCGTGCGTGCGCCGGTCTTGATGGTGAGAGTATCAAACCAATGGGTGTTGACCGGCTCAATGTTGTTCAGGTGTAGACCCTTGGCTAGCACAGAGGTCATTAAATGAACCCGCTGGGCAATGCGGCGCAACCCATCGGGGCCGTGATAAACCGCATACATGCTGGCAATAACCGCTAACAACACTTGCGCCGTACATATATTGGAAGTCGCCTTCTCGCGGCGAATATGCTGCTCGCGTGTCTGCAACGCCAAGCGATAGGCTGGCTCGCCATTGGCGTCTTGCGACAGCCCCACTAAACGACCGGGCAAGTTGCGCTTAAACGCTTCACGGGTGGCCATATAGCCGGCATGGGGGCCGCCAAAGCCAAGAGGCACACCAAAACGCTGGGTGGACCCGATAGCGACATCAGCGCCCAGAGAACCGGGTGACTCAAGTAGCACCAAACTTAATATATCAGCAGCCATAACGACCAAAGCACCCTGCTGCTGTGCTTGTTTGACGATGTCGCGATAATTGTGGATCTCGCCACTCGCACCGGGGTATTGCAGCAATAAACCAAACATTTGCTCGTCCGCAGTCAATGCTGCTGGATCAACGACTACCACGTCGATACCCATGGGTTCCGCGCGAGTTTTGATAATTTCGATGGTCTGCGGCAGACAATCACGATCGACGACAAAACGCATAGACTTCGATTTCGACATGCGCTGACAAAGAGCCATTGCCTCGGCGGCTGCGGTGCCTTCATCCAGCATCGACGCGTTGGCCATCTCCATGCCAGTAAGGTCTGTCACCAAGGTTTGGAAGTTGATCAACGCTTCCAAGCGGCCCTGCGAAATCTCGGGCTGATAAGGCGTATAAGCGGTGTACCATGCGGGGTTTTCAAGAATATTGCGCTGCACAACATTGGGGGTAAATGTGTTGTAGTAACCCTGACCAATAAAGCTGCGCAGTACCTTGTTTTGTTTCGCCATCACGCGCAACTCAGCAATTGCCTGCGCTTCGCTGCAACCGTCGACAATATCCAGCGCCTCGGTCATCGCAATTGCCTTGGGGACAACCTGGCGGGTTAAATCCTGGAGGGTCTCGCAACCCACTATCTCAAGCATTTTTTGTTGATCGTCGGCGCTTGGTCCAACATGACGTGCAATAAACTCTGCCGCGTTTTCCAACCCTGTCAAAGTAGTTTGTGTGTCTAACATTGTTACTGCTCCCCGAAAAAGAATATTGCGCAAACAAAAAAGTTAAATAATCAGTGCGGCCCACCCGAAACAAACACCGCTAATCCTGCCAATCGCGTTAGCCTCGATAGTAGCGCTGCTCAACCAGCGGCATTTTAGCCACGGTGATCGGTCTCGCCACGCCGCGAACCAAGGCATTCAACTGCGTCCCAACCGCCGCCAGCTCCGTAGGCACGTAACCCATGGCAATGGGCGCCTGCAGCGTTGGGCCAAACCCTCCGCTGGTGATTGCGCCAACCACGGCGCCACTGGTATCAACAATCTCAGCGCCCTCACGCACTGGCGCGCGGCCATCAACAAGAAAGCCAACACGCTTCTTGGCCACACCATTGGCGATTTGGGCAAAAATTGCCTCGGCGCCCAAAAAGCCGCCCTCTTTCGCACCGCCAACACGACGTGATTTGCTAATACTCCACAGAATCCCTGCTTCAACGGGTGAAGTGGTTACATCCATATCATGGCCATAGAGGCACAGTCCCGCCTCAAGACGCAGTGAATCACGCGCGCCAAGACCAATCCATTCAACAATATCGTAGGAGAGCAGCTTGTCCGCTAAGGCAAGGGCATCGCTTGGCGCAACGGAAATTTCAAATCCATCTTCACCGGTGTAACCGGATCGTGTGATGTAACAGTCCATACCATCAATGGTGGCGCGGCAGCCGTTCATAAATACAAGCTTATTCGCCTCCGGCGCCAGCTCAGCCATAACCTCCTTCGCGCGCACCCCCTGCAGCGCCAAAAGACCGCGATCGCCGAGATAGGTGACATCAAAATCCGGCAGGTGCTGCCGAATATGGGCGATATCCGCATGCTTACAGCCAGCGTTGACCACCAGAAAGAAGCTGTCTTCAGCCCAGCGCGTAATAATCAGATCATCGAGCACACCACCGTCTTCCGCGGTAAAGGTCGCATAGGTCTGTTGATTGATGGCCAGTGCTTCTAGGTCGACTGGAACCAATTTCTCAAGCGCCCGCGCAGCACCTGCGCCGGTTACAACCACTTGCCCCATGTGAGAAACGTCAAACAAACCTGCTTTCTCCCGGGTATGCAGATGCTCCTGCATAATGCCGGCGCGGTATTGGACTGGCATAAGGTAGCCGGCGAAAGGAACCATTTTCCCGCCTGCAGCAATGTGGTAATCGTAAAAAATAGTCTTATTGACTTCAGAATCTATCGACATAGGATGCTTTTAAACCTCAGGACAATGGGGTTGTGTACGTGGCCGTCCAACTCAACCATTCCTTTGGCTCTAACATCCTAACGTGCGAGCGTCGACCAACGCGCTAACAGCGCATAATAGGCTTCTGGTTATAATTTGTTAAATTAATAGATACAATGCTGCTATTAATATTTTAAATGTTAGCTAACTGCGTAAAAACACTGAAAAATCGAGTTCAACATGAAAAATTTACCCATGGATTTGCTGCGCGCCTTTGTCTCAGTTGTGCAATTAAACAGCTTCACCAAAGCCGGTGAGCTACTGGGGCGCTCGCAACCGGCCGTAAGCTTGCAAATTCAGCGTTTGGAAGAACTGCTGGGGGAAAGTTTGCTGCTGCGCAATGGGCAAAACCTCGAGCTGTCCGAGGCCGGCGAGAACCTCTATGGCCATGCCACACAAATTTTGGCCCTTAACGACCTAGCTGTCAGTCAACTGTCAAAGAGCGCGGTAACGGGGAAAATTCGCTTGGGAATTCCGAGTGAATTTGCCACCATTTTACTGCCTAAAATCGTCAGCCGTTTCGCCAAAGCCTATCCCAATGTGACGCTGGAAGTGAACTGTGAACTGAGCAAAAACCTACTCTCAAAAGTTGGCAAGGCCAGTCATGATCTTATTTTGGCACTCTGTGACGACCCGGGCTCGAGCAATGATGAATTGGTGAATACAGACGAATTGGTATGGGTTACCAGCGCCGACCACAGCGCGCAAAAGGCCTCACCTGTGCCATTGATCGTTGCAGCTCAGGGATGCATCTATCGCCAACGCGCTATTGCGCTGCTCGACAAAGCCAAACAACCTTGGCAAATCGTTTACACCATTCCGGACTTAACCGGCATTCAATATGCCATTCAAGAGGGTTTGGGGGTGACCGTACTGGCCAAAAGTACTGTGCCCAGCAATCTTAAAATTATGCGCCCTTCAGAGCAATTTCCCGAGCTTGGGACAGTGGGAATTAGTTTGATTAATGCCAACAGAAAGAATCAAGCGGTGCATTTGCTGACGGAATTTTTAAGGGCAAGCCTCGCCTAAATCGGCGCTGACAGCTAGAGCGAAAACCAAAACCGGTAGGGATAGTCCGACGCTTTTTGCGCTGGCAGTGGCGTCAGGCCAAGATGCTCAAAGAAACTTACAGAAAGACGCTCTGCACGAATTAGCACACCGACGACATCCGCATCTAATGCCACGCTAACAAAGGCCTCAGTTAATAAATACTTGCCCCAACCTTTCGCCTGACAGTCTGGCAACACATAGAGTCCATGCACTAACTTTGCTGGGCCGTTAACCGTGGCATGCACTGACGTTTGATCCCACACCACCACGGCCACTATTTTGTTCCCTTCGAGCCCAACGGTGAAACGAAAATAATCAAAGTCTAATGGGCTATAAGACATAGCGGTAACGGCAAGGCGTTTTGCACGCTCAGCCATCGGCCAAACCGAGATGGCTTCACTAACAACAGTATTGATCGCATCAAGATCGGTTTTATCCGCAAACCGAGTGAGCATCTTTTCGGCCTCCTAAACGCTATTCAGCGACGTAAATCACACCTGAGTTAATCAAATATGCCGTTGTCCCGGAGGAACAAAGGCACATCGAAATGCGTGGCAAAATGGATACCCAATACTGTTGCGTCAGCACCTCTGGCAAAGGCATCTTTCAGTGGCTTGTGATCCATAAAGTCAATAATATTTTCCCGGCTATTGGGGAGTTGTAACGACGGATTTCCGGCTGTCGCCACCGTTTTAAATATCTCGTACCACTGCGGCCAATTGAGGGTTTCAACTACTTCGCTGGGCGGCAAAGCCTCTTTGGACGCGTTTTCCAGCGCTCTTTGAATTTGCTCCACGCGATCATGCTTAAATGCACGTTTTTGAGTATTTGATGTGCCCTGCGAACTCTTTTGTGAAGAGCTCTTTTGTGAAGAGGCCCGTTGTAAAAAGTTCCGCCAAAATGTCATAGGATTCACCCACGCAACAATGGACGCCAATGCAAAATACCAAGCAGCAACGCCATCACACTATTTTTGATGGATGCATGGCCCGCCTCACGGAGTTTCTTAAACATCACCATCAACTCCAATGCATGAACCGCAAACATAGCGAGTCCACTCCAAAGAATCCAAGGCAGTTCGGTATCGATAATCGGCACAAAAAAATTGACGGCAAAACCCAACCAAAAAATCAACAAGACTAATTTATTAGCAGCGATAAAGGTTTTCATTTGGACAGGTCCCCTTATTTGATACTACTTATTATTTTTACTCGGTTAGATAGTCTCAAACCACGCCCGATGATGCAAATCTATTCTTACCACAAAGGTTATAATCGCCCCACCTCATCTGTGTGCTCGACGGATTTTCAGCGCAGACCTGCACATGCAGAAGTTGATTCTGCTCGCCATCAAGATCACTATGCGTGCTGGCCATTTTCCGCCCGCAGAGTGTGATGGCGTTGTTGAATTAAAGGCCCCCAATAATGTTTGTTAATCACAATGGTCGTTAGGAGCGAAATAAGATGAAAATAACCACCGTCAGCAGCCAAGTATCCGTCTCTGATCAGATTCAAAGCAACGATATCGCAACCCTGGCGGACCTTGGCGTAACCACCATTATCTGCAACCGCCCGGATGGCGAGGCCGCCGACCAGCCCAGCGTCGAAGAAATCACTGCGGCTGCAAACGCCCGCAATATAGTGGTGGTCAACCTTCCCTTTACCGCAGGTAAAATGCCCGACAGCGCAGTGCTGGTATTTCACGAAATTATGGGCAGTGGACAGCGTATTCACGCCTACTGCCGCACCGGCAACCGCTCCTCCATGATCTTTGAGGCTGCAAATCGGAGTGGCCAATCAACAACACCTGCAATATCACCAACAGCGACACGGGCAAAACCCACATTTGATATTGTGATTATCGGCGCAGGTGCCGGTGGCATTGCCGTCTCGGCGAGCCTGCTTAAACGCAACAAAAAGCTGCGTATCACTTTGATCGACCCCTCTAGTAAACACTATTACCAACCCGGCTGGACCATGGTGGGCGGCGGTGTTTTTTCAGCCAAATCCACTGAGCGACGCACCGCAGATTTAATTGATCATTGCGCCAGTCTCATTGTGTCAGCAGTCACTCAAGTGGTCGCCGAAGAGAGCAAGGTTGTCCTCAGTGATGGCGGCGAAGTCTACTATCAACAACTCGTAGTTGCGCCCGGTCTCGTGATTAACTGGGACGCCATCGAAGGCTTGTCGGAGTCCCTCGGCAAGTATGGAGTGACATCAAACTACCGCTATGATCTCGCGCCGTACACATGGGAATTGGTCCAGCAAACCACCCATGGCAAGGCGATATTTACCCAACCCCCCATGCCCATTAAGTGCGCTGGCGCGCCACAAAAAGCACTCTACTTGTCCGCCGACCACTGGTACAAAAACAACACCATCAACAACATTGATATCGATTTTTGTAATGCCGGCGGCCTGTTGTTCGGCGTCGCCGCCTATGTTGAACCTCTGATGGCGTACATTAAAAAATACAACGCTGCGCTGAGCTTTAATCACAACCTCGTTAAAGTCGATGGCCCGAATAAAAAGGCTTGGTTCGACGTGTCCGACAGCCAAGGCAACAAAACCCGCGTGTGCAAAGAGTTCGATATGCTTCATGTCTGCCCACCGCAGCATGCCCCTGATTTTATTCGAAGCAGCGGTCTCTCCGATCAAGCCGGATGGCTCGATGTCAATCCTCAGACTTTGCAGCACAAGCAGCACAGCAATATCTGGGGCCTCGGTGACGTCATGAATACAACAAATGCCAAGACAATGGCAGCCGTGCGCAAGCAAGTGCCCGTGGTGGCAAAAAATATCTGTGCCGCACAGGCGGCTCAGCAGCCCGCGGCACATTACGACGGTTACGGCTCGTGTCCGCTGACGGTTGAGCGAGGTAAAATTATCTTGGCAGAGTTTTGTTATGGCGGTCGCGTTGCGCCAACCTTTCCAAACTGGCTCAATAACGGCACCAAACCCACACGTTTGGCGTGGTTGCTAAAAGCCGTTGGTTTGCCTTTTGTTTACTGGAACCTCATGCTCAAGGGTCATGAGTGGTTCACTGATTGTCCTGCGGAAAAATAAGCCATGCTTCTGAAGAATTTGTTCCTGAGACTGCCCGCCGCCGCATGGCTGCGCGACTACAATACCAGCACGTTTAAGGCGGATATGGTTGCAGGTGTGGTGGTCACCATGATGCTGATCCCACAATCTTTGGCGTACGCCCTGCTGGCCGGATTGCCCGCCGAAACAGGGCTATATGCCAGTATTTTCCCCTTAATTGCCTACGCCGTGTTTGGCAGTAGCCGCGCACTCTCGGTGGGACCAGTCGCAGTCGTATCACTGATGACCATGGTTGCGCTGAGCAAGATTGTCGAGCAAGGCTCCGTCGACTATATCAGTGCAGCAACCGCACTGGCGCTGCTCACTGGCGGGTTTTTACTGTTGATGGGGACCTTTAGACTGGGCTTTATCGCCAATTTTTTGTCCCACACGGTTGTCTCTGGATTTATTACCGCCTCCGGTATTCTTATTGCGCTCAGCCAATTACGTCACATTGTTGGCATCTCAGCCCACGGCGATACGGCGCCCGAAATACTACGCACGCTGGCAGCAAATATGACCACCATCAATGGCACTACCGCGGCAATTGGGCTGCTCGTCTTAGTTTTTTTATTCTGGGCGCGCAGTGGCGTTGCACCCCTGCTAACGCAGCGTGGGCTTACCCAAAACAATGCCGCTCTCATTGCAAAAGCTGCGCCAGTCATAGGCGTCGTGACAACCATTTTTTGTGTTTGGTATTGGCGTCTTGATCTGCAGGGTGTGGCCATTGTTGGCACCATTCCCACTGGGCTGCCGCGTATCGCGATGCCACAGATTTCCTTTGCGCTGATCGAACAACTGTGGCTGCCTGCACTGAGTATTGCGATTATTGGCTATGTTGAGTCGGTATCAGTGGGGAAAACACTCGCGGCAAAAAAGCGGACTAACATAGATACCAACCAAGAGCTCTTTGGTTTGGGCGCAGCCAATGTGGCATCTGCAATATCGGGTGGATTTCCTGTCACCGGCGGGCTGTCACGATCTGTGGTCAACTACGACGCCGGCGCCGTAACCCAAGCCGCCAGTATTTATGCCGCCATCGGTATTGCTTTCGCCTCACTGTATCTCACACCAGCACTCTACTTTTTACCCAAAGCAACACTTGCGGCCACCATCATTGTGGCTGTGCTGTCAATTGTTGATCTCGCCATTGTGCGCAAGACATGGACCTTTTCAGCCAGTGACTTCCGCGCGCTAATGATTACCATTCTCGGCACGCTACTGTTTGGCGTAGAAGCGGGTGTTCTCTGCGGGGTGCTGCTCTCTATTGGCCTCTACCTCTACCGAACATCGATTCCCCATATCGCCGAAGTCGGTCTCGTTGAAGGTACGCAGCACTTCCGCAACATCCAGCGCTACCGCGTAACCACCAATGTTCACGTGCTCAATCTACGCGTTGACGAAAGCCTTTTCTTTGCCAATGCCTCATTTTTAGAAACGCTTATTTACAATCGTATTTACGCCAACGACAAAATTGCCCATGTGGTTTTGATGTGCAGCGCCATCAACGAAATTGATTACAGCGCTCTCGAAGTGTTAGAAATGATTAACGAGAGGCTACGTGATCAGGGTATTTGTCTGCACCTATCAGAGGTCAAGGGTCCGGTCATGGATACTCTGCGCTATTCAGGATTGACTGAAATGCTCTCCGGCAATATTTATCTCACGCAGTTTGATGCTTTTCAGCAACTTAACCAGCTAACCCAAGACTGATCTAGCGCGGCTACTCTTAGCACAAATTGACCGCACTTGATCGATTTGAAGTTTGATAAATCTCGCCTGCCAGTCATTATTGACCGCACCGCGTCTGTCTAAAAAGAGATCACAGAACGGTGAAAGAACTCTGCAGATCAAGTATCAATGTCGGACTACTTGGTTCAGTTTCACGCCGGGCTTGGCACTATCGACCAACTCGCGTTGGTCTATCACCAAGACACCATTAACTAGCACGTAAGGCAAGCCGACGGAGGTTAAAAAAGGCTCGCGGTAAGTTGCGCGGTCACGGAGTGTTTTCAGATCAATCACAGTAATATCGGCATCCATCCCCTCTTGAATTCTGCCTTTGCGCCCAAACTGCGGTGCGCTTTTTTCCAGAAGTTGAGCGGGAAGCAACGTAATTTTAGCCAACAATGCCAGTGTATCTTCAGACTCTCCTTGCGCAAATCCGTAACGCGCCAAGAATCGCGCAAAGGTGCCAACACCGCGCGGGTGCACTCTTTCCTCAAGATTGAAAACAGGCATGGCATCACTAGCAATAATAACCCCTGGGGCCAAAATCGCTTGACGGGTCCACGGCTCTTTCCCGTAATGATGGATAATCTGACCTTCGGGATACTTAGCGCGATACTCTTGCCACATAGCTTCATTGAAACGCTCACCCGTCGCAGCCCACTCCACATCCTCGTAGGAAATATCGAAAATCTCCTGCCAATTGCGCCCAAAGACAGCTGCGCCAATTTGCGTAGAGCCTGCATTGTAAGGGTAAGCTTCCGTGGTCACCTGCACGCCCTGAGCGCGGGCCTGTTCAATCATGGCCAAAAATGCGTCCACCTCACCCATCGCGTTCGCGTTGATATGGCAGACATGGACGGTCGCCCCGTGCTTCTGCGCCAGTGCGATAATATCGCGCAACCCTGAGATATCACCGGGCAAGCCACGCTGAATATGAATAAAAAGGGGCGCGGCATATTTCGCAGCAACCGTAAAAATGACCTCTAACTCATCGGCAGACATTGCCTGTGTAATGTAATCCAACAGCAATCCAATACCGAAGGCACCCTCGTCGAGCTGTGCGCTGAGCAGTGCTGTCATTGCTTCAAGCTCCGCCGCTGAGGCATGCGCCGAAAATGTTGCTCCCCTGCGCGTGGCTTTTTCGCCATCAACAACCTTGCGCTGAGCGGTAACGGAAAGCTGTTCAGCCCCTTCCAAGATCGATTGACGAATCCAGATATGACCAGCCGACGCGCCATAATTGATCAACGCGCCCGCGGGAAACAGTGTCTCAAGTTGACCGACGGGATAGGCGCCCGCTTCAAGCTCTAATGCCGTTGTCACGCCGTCAGCCACCTGCAAACGCTGGCCGAGTTCATTAATTGCATGGCTGTGGATATCAATAAACCCCGGCGCCACAATCAGCCCTGACGCATCAATAGTTCGCGACGCGGCGCGTGTGTCAGACCCGACATAAACGATGCGACCGTCACTCACAGCAACATTGGCAACCACGTCCAAGCCTGTTTCGGGATCCAAAACACGTCCCCCAACAAACAACACATCAGCACTCTTGCCATCGCCCGTCGGGTCACCTTTGAAGCTGTAAAAAACCACGACCACACAGGTAATAAGCACCAACAACAGACTATTTTTCATCGCAATTACACCCCACCCAGAGTGAAGAAATAAACTTCATAGTAAGCACAGTTCTCATCACTGCCAAGAACAAAAAGCGATACCCGGAAAAACCCGGGATAGACAATTATGGGATGACAACTAATATCGACGAAACAGGTTAAAACGCAGCAATACCTGTCTGACCACGCCCTAAGATCAAACCGTGAATATCATGTGTTCCCTCATAGGTGTTGACCGTTTCCAGATTCATCATGTGACGCATCACAGGGTATTCATCTGAAATGCCGTTTCCGCCCAACATATCACGTGCCATACGGGCAATGGCCAGCGACTTTCCACAGGAGTTACGCTTAATTAACGATACCAATTCAGGGGCGATATTGTTCTCATTCATCAGCTGCCCAGCGCGGAAACAACCCTGCAGGGCAAGGCTGATGTCAGTCTGCATGTCGGCCAGTTTTAATTGAATTAGCTGGGTTGCCGCGAGCGGTCGATTAAACTGCTTGCGCTCCATAGTGTAGGTGCGCGCCGCATGCCAACAGGCTTCTGCCGCCCCCAAAGAACCCCAAGCAATACCGTATCGCGCGTTATTTAAACAGCCAAATGGCCCTTTCAGTCCTTTCACATTTGGCAGCAACTGGGACTCAGAGACAAACACATCTTCCATAACAATTTGGCCTGTGGTTGACGCGCGCAATGACAGCTTACCTTCGATTTTGGGCGCGCTTAACCCCGGCATACCCTTCTCAAGGATAAAGCCGCGTATTTCGCCATCATCAGTTTTAGCCCAGACCACAAAGACATCCGCAAACGGACTGTTTGAAATCCACATCTTCGCGCCATTCATCACATAGCCACCGTCGACGCTGCGCGCGCGCGTAACCATACCACCGGGATCTGACCCATAGTCTGGCTCGGTCAAGCCAAAGCAGCCGATAAACTCACCGGTCGCCAACTTAGGCAGATACTTGTCCCGCTGTTCATCGTTGCCGTAGGCATAAATGGGATACATGACCAATGAAGACTGCACGCTCATCATCGAGCGATAGCCCGAGTCAACCCGCTCAATTTCCCGCGCAACCAAGCCGTAGCTAATGTAATCCATACCCGCACAACCATAGCCGTTAATGGTTAAACCGAGCAGGCCCATCTCACCCATTTCGCGGAAGATACTTGGATCGCTGGTTTCATTCTGAAACGCCGCACGAATTTTCGGCTGCAACCGCTCTTGGGCGTATTGACGAGTAGAGTCGCGCACCATTCTCTGTTCGTCAGATAACTGCTGATCCAGCAAAAATGGATCTTCCCACACAAAGCGCTGCCAAGAATTACCTGTACCCATGAAATCTGCTCCAAACAAATGAATAAAACCGGCGGCAAGCTTAACAAAAGTTGTTTCATATAAAAAATAGTTAATTTATATTAAAACTATATATTTAATAGATAGATGAGAACTCAATATGAACCTGCGAAAACTCGAAGTATTTGTCGCTGTCGTCGAGCAGAAAAGCTTTAGTGGCGCCGCTAAGACCTTACCCATGGCGCAATCTGCGGTCAGCATTGCTATTCAAAAGCTCGAGGAAAGTCTCGGCTGTTTGCTGTTGGAGCGCAAAGGCCGCTCGATTAAGGCGACCCCAGATGGAGAGAGTATTTATCGCCAGGCAAAAACACTTTTAACCCTTGTCGACACCCTAAAATCATCAGTCTCCGACAACCAAACCCAACTGACAGGCAAACTAAGCCTCGCCTGCCCTGCCATGTTAGCAGCCTACTTTTTGCCCGACTTACTCGACCGTTTTTTAAAACTCTACCCAGAACTAACGGCAGATGTTGCACAGGCAGGCAGTAAACGTATCGAAGCGATGCTGCTCAATGATGAGATTGAAGTGGGCGTGGTCAATGCGGATAACATTGATCCCGCGCTTTCGACAGCGCCATTTATCAAAGAGGAAATGGTTGCCTGCGTCGCACGCGATCATCCCTTCAGCAGACTGCGTCATATTCGCCCATCACAGTTCGCTGGCGCTCCCATGGCCCTCTATGAGTCTGGGTACTTCTTGCGCACCGCACTGCAACGCCTCTGCACACAGGCAGGCGTTAAACCTGATATTCGACTGCAAACCAATTTTTTACCGCTGATTATCCGCACCGTCGAGCAGGGCTTTGTTAGCACAGTGGGCCTGCGGATTGTCGCACAGCAGGAACCTAATTTGATTGCCATTCCACTTAGACCCAAAGTAGCTGTAAATATGGCGATAGCATGGCGCACCGGACGACCACTCTCGAAAGCCAGCCAAGCATTTATCGATTGGGTTGCGGTGGATAAAAAAACCTTCAAATACTGATCGAAACGCATCCCTCGCCGGGGTAATGGTCGATGCAAAGGCCGCCGCTCGGCACGTATTAGATTAACCAAAATGGCTTAATGGCAGCTCTGTGGTTTTCTTGATGGTTTCCATAACAAAACTGGCGCTGACATCGTTAATATTAATTTTTATCAGTTCTTTGTAAAGCCGATCGTACCCCTGCACATCTTGCACCACGGCTTTAATCAGATAATCCAGATCGCCGCTCATGCGATACACCTCAAGCACCACAGGAATGCCCTCCACCGCAGATTTAAACTGTTCTGCCCACTGATCATTGTGCTGATTTGTACGCACAGAAATATAGACCGTCAAAGGCAAGTTCACGTGCTGCTGGCTGAGCAAAGTGACTCGCTGCTGAATCACGCCACACTCTTCTAATTTCTGAATTCGGCGCCAGCAGGCTGATTTAGAAATATCGACACGCTCAGCAATATCTGCAACAGACAGCGTTGCGTCGCGCTGAAGCAGTTCGAGAATATTTTGATCTTGCTTATCCCACTTATATAACGACATTCATCACCCCCCCCAAGTAAACCTCTTAAAATAAATTATTTGGAACATTAAACCACTTATAAAGATTAAATAAATATATCGTTTCACTTTTAATTTCATAAACGCAACAATTAGGAACATTGTTCATGGTGAGTTTTCGTATAATTTTACTCTGGTACAACAGGGGAAAACCGTGACAACACTTATTACAAAAATACGCGAGTCACTTATCGGCGAACAGCAGCTTATTGAAACCGCATTTGGTGTTAAGCCTCTCATTTACGCTGACTACACTGCGTCTGGCCGTTCACTGAGTTTTATCGAAGAGTTTATTCAGCACAACGTTCTGCCCTTCTACGCAAACACTCATACTGAAACCTCCTACACGGGCGCTCAAACCACAGCGTTGAGAGAGCAAGCGCGGCAAGAGATTCGCCATGCGGTGAATGCGAGTGACAAAGACGCCGTTATTTTTACAGGCTCTGGTGCAACATCAGCCATTCAAAAAATCATCGATATTCTCAGCTTAAGATTGCCCGCAGGGCTTTGCGACAAATACCCTCTAGAGGATCAAATACCCGAAACCCAGCGCCCGGTTGTCTTTATAGGCCCCTACGAACACCATTCCAACGAACTCCCCTGGCGCGAAAGTATCGCCACATTAGTGACCATTCCACTCACTGACGAAGGCTTATTAGATGTCGCAGTCTTAGAAGAAAAATTGCAGCACTACAGTGACCGCCGCTTAAAGATTGGCAGTTTTTCCGCAGCATCTAATATCACTGGACTAAAAACTGATGTTGATGCCGTAACGCGCCTGCTACACCGCTTCAACACTCTCTCGTTTTGGGACTATGCAGCCGCAGGGCCCTACGTTGATGTCGATATGACTGGGATGATTGATCAGCGCGGTGATAGCAGTAAAGATGCCGTATTTATTTCACCTCATAAATTTGTCG
This sequence comes from SAR92 bacterium BACL16 MAG-120619-bin48, assembly GCA_001438605.1. GTDB lineage: Bacteria > Pseudomonadota > Gammaproteobacteria > Pseudomonadales > Porticoccaceae > HTCC2207. The sequence continues at coordinate 59,132 of LIDE01000019.1, forward strand.
GCGGCCCAGGCACCCCCGGCCTACTCGTGGTCAAACGGAAATTACTCACTAATAGGATTCCCTCACAACCTGCTGGGGGGACCGTGGTATACGTGACGCCTGAAAGTCATCGCTACACCCAAAATCAGGAGCGCCGTGAAGAGGGTGGCACCCCTGCTATTGTCGAATCGATTCGCGCGGGACTAGTATTTAAGCTTCAACGCGCCGTCGGCGTAGGCGAAATTCAACAGCAGGAAGAAAGTTTTGTCGAGCGCGCAATGGCTCGCTGGAGCAAGCAAACTAATATCGACATTCTAGGCAACACCACCCAGCCCCGCCTGGCTATTATTTCGCTTCGCATCAAGCACAAAGATCTCGACCTGCACTACGGCTTTGTCGTTGCTGTACTCAACGACCTTTTCGGCATTCAAGTACGCGGTGGCTGCTTCTGCGCTGGCCCCTACGCCCACAGTTTGCTTGATTTAGATAAGCCACATAGCGCTTCACTTGAAACCATCGTTAGCGAGGGAGAAACCCTTATGCGACCCGGCGGTGTGCGTCTCAACTTTAATTATTTTATCGATGAAGAGACCTTCGAGTACCTTGTAAGCGCCGTGGAATTAGTCGCTCGCTATGGCGCAAAACTTCTGCCCCTGTATAAATACGACACCTCAGCGGGCGTCTGGCGCTACCAAAACAGAACAACAGTCCCAGCAAACAACTTTGCTCAGATTGATTTCGACAGTGACCAGCACTACACCGAAAGCGCAAAAAACCAGCAACCTCTGAGCCACTTTCTGGCTCTGGCTGAAAGTGTGCTGACGCAGCCGAACCTCAACAGAGAGACCTACCCTCTGAGGCTCTCTCCCGCAGCAGAGAATGTGCGATGGTTTGTTCTGCCGCAAGAGATAGACCAAGGCGGCTAGTAAAGTGCCCCTAAGGTCACCGGAAGTAAGCGTTCAACAAATTCGCCGTAGGCAACACTCGACGGATGCAATCCATCCGTGGCGACCAGTTCAGGCTCGACAATTCCGCGCTGAGTAATATCTGTGATATAGGTGAATGAAATACCGTTTTCGGCGCAGTAGTTTTCCGCGAAACTGTTATAGACTGCTATCTCAGCACTGATAAGATCAGGATTTCGCGACTGGCCGAACGTCGTGTAGGCATAGTCGGGAATCGATACCACCAAGACTCGCGTCTTGTCGCCGCGCGCGAAGGCCACGGCGGAATTAACAAGCTCGACAAATTCACGCTCATAAAGCTCAAATGGTTTATTTTGAAATTGATTGTTCACACCAATGAGCAAGGTTACAAAATCGAAATCATCCGCCAGAACTTGCGCATCCAATGCACTGATAAGATTTGTTGTTGTCCAGCCAGTTTTTGCAACCATCTCTAATGCAACGTCATCGCTCGCTGCAAACTCAGCTTTCAACTGCCCTTTTAATTGCTCTGGAAAATTGCACAGCGAGCAAACACTTTGTCCGACTGTATAGCTATCGCCCAATGCGAGAAACTTCACTGAGCGCGACTCTAGGCGGTCCGCCGAATCAAAAAATACCCACACTGTGCTAAACAGGTTGAAATCATTTTTAAAATCTGCGGCAGTCTCAGTTGTCTCTAACACTGCATAGCGCACTTTCTTGTTCATAAGGCAGCGAGTAAAAGTGAATTCCGCAACAGGCTCGGTTGCCCACACTCTAGTGCCTTCATCAGGTGTCAGGGTGCAGTTAAAACTCGACGCCCAATTCTCAGCACTCTCTTTTGCAGACAACACTTCGTCAGCACTACTCGCCTCCGCAACAGCAGCCTCGAAACCACTTACCTGAAAGACCGACAGCGCTTGCGGCGCAACATAGTCGCGCTGTGCCACAGTCTGATTGCCGAACAGAGGCGCAATGCCTGCCAGCAGGGATGTCTCCTTCGCAAGTTTCGTAACAAGCTGCGCGCCATTGCCAATACCCGTCGCGTAAATTCGGTCACGGTCAATCAGCATTTGATCGAAGCTGCTCACTATTACAGAAACAAACTCAACATCGTCCGCGCCACTGCTGTCGCTGACATTCCATTGCTGCTCATGCCCATCGGGAAACACGCCGATAAAGTGCCCAGCGTCAATCATGCGAGAAATTTCGGGGTTTTCGCTCAACCAGTTATCTGACTCTTCGCCCGCGTCGTGGAAAAAAATAAACACCGGGTAATCATCGTTTGAAAGAGCTTCGGGATAGCGAATGGTATAAGTTCGGTCAACCAC
>LIDE01000020.1 GCA_001438605.1 SAR92 bacterium BACL16 MAG-120619-bin48
GGGCGCGGAATTGTCTTTTAGGCGCCGCCGGCAAATCCAAGCTGCCGCCACGCCTCGTAGACGACGATCGACACCGTATTTGACAGATTCAGGCTGCGGCTATTCGCTTGCATGGGCAGCCGCAGCACGTTGGCTGGGCCTAACGCATTTCTCATCTCCTCGGGGAGGCCGCGGGTCTCTGGGCCAAATAGCAGCGCATCGCCCGGCGCAAATGCGACTGCTGCATAGCTCACCGATCCTTTGGTGCTCAGGGCGTAGATGTTTTTTGGTTGCGCGTTGAGACAATAGGCGTCCCAGCTTGGGTGCACGGTCAGCGACTGAAACTCCTGATAATCAAGTCCGGCTCGGCGCAGCTTTTTGTCATCGAGATCGAACCCAAGGGGTTCGATCAGATGCAGGCGAAAGCCGGTATTGGCGCAGAGGCGAATAATATTGCCGGTGTTGGGTGGAATCTCAGGCTGGTAGAGAACAATATCGAGCATAGTGGTTGCGCGGGTCTAGCCCTCGACAATCTCCACCATAAGGTCATCGGATAAACTTTCAAGCAGCTCGGTGAGCTGATCTTCTGACATTGTCTCAGGCAATTGAGCGAAGATTTGCGCGTGGAACATCATATCTGCCGACATCGGGGCGCTCTCACAAAAGGTTTCAAGGGAAACAAGGTTGACGCCATTTTTTGCCAGCAGTGCAGAGATTTCGCCGACGATTCCTGCGCGGTCATTGGCCACAATCTCAAGGCAGCTTAGTTCTGTTTCATCGTCGCTGTTCGCATCGCTTTTATCGATGCTGATTTTTATCCCTTGGCTGGCAAGCGCGGCGAGATCTTTTTCTAACCCCGCCTGTTGGGCTGGGTCGACTTCAAGCATAAGAATGCCAGCGAATTTGCCCGCTAGACGCGACATACTGCTTTCCATCCAGTTGCCATCATGGTTCTTAATAGTGGTGGCGATTTGATTAACAATACCGGCGCGGTCGTCCGCGAGCACGGTCAGAACTAAATAATTGCTCATTTTTGACTCCTAGTCTTAAATGCGTGTGATTATGGCACTATTATGCACAGCATTGGTATTTTCCGCAGCCGCGCTTTACTGGTTGCATCCTCTTGGAGATAGATGTGTTTTTGAAGGCCGCCACTCGATGATTGAAATTCCCCCTGACATGCTCACGTCCGAGATTTTGCGCGCCATTATCGAGGAGTTTATTTTGCGTGAGGGAACAGATTATGGCGATTACGAGGTGAGTCTTGAGCGCAAGATCGAGCAGGTGTCCAAGCAGTTGCAGCGCGGCGACATACTCATCACCTTCGACCCTGCTACGGAAAATTGCACCCTGCTCACGCGGCATCAATTTCAGCAATACAGTCTGGAGCGTCAGCAGACATCGACCAATTCCAATGACGGAGCCTAGACCCTTTGACTAGCGCAGTTACTCAACCCATCGAACCACTCAATGCAGAAACCCTGTTTGCCGGTTGGCGTGCGCAGCTGCTGGCGGCACCGCAAATTCTTGTAGGCCTGAGTGGTGGGCTGGATTCAGTGGTGTTGCTAAAACTGCTCTGTGAGGTTGTGGCGGCTGACAAGATTACTGCCGTGCATGTGAATCATGGCCTATCGCCAAATGCGACTAGCTGGCAGCAGCACGCTGAGGCTGTTTGTGATGCTCTAGGCGTCGCCTGCCACAGCGAAACCGTTGCGGTTGTTGCTGCTGGCGAGGGGCTTGAGTCAGCTGCGCGGGAGGCGCGCTATACGGTTTTTGAAAGGCTTCTGGTCGCGGATGGTCTGCTGCTGTTAGCGCATCACGCGGACGATCAAGTGGAGACTGTTTTATATCGCCTGTTAAACGGTGCTGGTAGTAAAGGTTTGGCGGGTATTCCTGCGCAGCGCGCAGTGGGCAACGGACGGTTGATTCGACCGCTTTTGACGCAACCGAAAACTGCGCTGCACAACTACGCCATTGCGAATAATCTGAGCTGGGTTGACGACGAGAGCAATCAGCGCGAGCACCATGACCGCAACTATTTGCGCCATGGGGTGGTGCCTGCGTTGGCAAAACGTTGGCCCAACTATTTCCAGCGCATTGGTCGCAGTGCCCAGTTGAGTGATGAAGCAGATCAGTTGTCTACATTATTTGCGCAGCAGGATTTAAACACTTTGAGTCTTCGCGATGAGCGCGCCGGCTGGTCGCTGTCACTGTCACAGCTGACGACGTTGGATCTGTTGCGGCAAAAAAATGTGCTGCGCCACTGGCCTGCGATGCATGGATTTGCAGCACTTAATCAGCGAGTTATTGCTGAAATTTTAGATACCCTAGTCACAGCGCGTGACGATGCCGCGCCCAAGGTTTTGCGCGGCGAGATTCAGTTCTGTCGTTTTCGCGAAAAACTCTATTTGATAAGACTCAACGATCAAAGTGCTGCGGCTGATCGGGTGCGTGCTGCGTCGAGCGGTGCCGACGTTGACCTGTGGTCACTGGAAGAGACTTTTTCACTGCCTAGAGGTCAGCAGCTGAGTGCGAGTTTTGTGCAAGGCGCGGGCTTGAAATTACCCCCAGGAAGCGCCCTTCGAGTGCGCTTTCGGCTGGGCGGAGAGCGCTGCCAGCCAGCGGGTCGCGGCCATTCGAATACTGTTAAGAAATTGCTTCAAGAGTATGCGCTCGAGCCTTGGTGGCGCGATCAAGTGCCGCTCTTATATCTCGATGATGAGCTGGTTGCGGTGGGGGATTTATGGGTCTGTCAGGGGCGGCAGGCAGGACCCCTCGAAAACAGCCTAAAAATCCATTGGCAGACAAACTCTCTGTAGAATCATCAGCCCCTTTCTGTTAACCTACGATCCCATCTTGGTAGGGTGGGCCTCGGTCGATTTCACGACTAAATAAGCCTCTCTTGATAATAATTGGTTGCATTTTTTAGATTCAACTCTTGCTTGATATCGTCGCGGTTAAACGCGTTTATGGCGTTTTTGCTATTTGGCAGCGAGTGACAGAGTCGTGATTTTATAGGGTCTCTATGACGCGTTTTATATTTGTTACTGGCGGTGTTGTCTCTTCTCTTGGCAAGGGCATTTCAGCAGCGTCCCTTGGCGCGATTCTCGAATCCCGCGGACTCAATGTCACTATCCTCAAACTCGATCCCTACCTGAATGTCGATCCTGGCACCATGAGCCCCTACCAGCACGGTGAAGTTTATGTCACCGAAGATGGTGCCGAGACTGACCTCGACCTCGGTCACTACGAGCGTTTTTTGCGCTCCAAAATGACTAAAAACAATAATTTTACCAGCGGGCAGATTTACGAGACCATTTTGCGCCGTGAGCGTCGTGGCGATTATCTGGGCGGCACAGTGCAAGTGATTCCTCACTTAACCGATGAAATTAAGCGCCGTGTCTATGCCGGTGCGGCCGGTGCCGATATTGCTGTGGTCGAAATTGGCGGTACGGTGGGTGATATTGAATCGCAGCCATTCCTTGAAGCCGTTCGCCAACTTAAAGTTGAGCTTGGGCATCAGCGAGCGATTTTGATGCACCTGACATTGGTGCCATACATTGCCTCTGCGGGTGAAACCAAAACCAAGCCAACCCAGCACTCGGTAAAAGAGATGCGCTCGATTGGTCTGCAGCCCGATGTATTGCTGTGCCGGTCTGAAGTCGAGATCGAAGAGAGTCAACGCCAGAAAATATCGCTGTTCACCAACGTTGAGTTGCGTGCGGTTATTCCGGTGATAGACGCCCCGACAATCTACCAAATTCCGCGCATGCTCCATGAGCGTGGTCTCGATCAGTTTGTCCTCGACCGCTTTGGTCTTGATCTGCCTGAAGCTGATCTGAGTGAATGGGACTTTGTTGTCGAGAGCCAGTTGCACGCAGAAGGCTTAGTCACTATTGCGATGGTTGGCAAATATATGGAGCTGTTGGACGCCTATAAGTCTGTCACCGAAGCGCTTGTCCACGCTGGTATTCATAACAAAACTAAAGTCAAAATTCGCTATATCGACTCTGAGCGTCTGGAGCAGAACCATTCTCTTCTGGATGGTGTGGACGGTATTTTGGTTCCTGGCGGGTTTGGCACCCGAGGCACCGACGGCAAAATCTTCGCGGTTAAAATGGCGCGCGAGAAAAATATTCCCTATTTCGGCATCTGTCTGGGCATGCAAATTGCGATTATCGAATATGCCAGAAATGTTTGTGGCCTCAGCGCCGCAAATAGCACGGAATTCGACCCCGACACGCCGCACCCTGTCGTCGGTCTCATTGCGGAATGGATCGATGAAGAAGGTAAAAAAGAGCTGCGCAATGCAGAGTCAGACCTCGGCGGCACCATGCGCTTGGGTTCTCAGACCTGTCATTTGATCGAGGGCTCTATCGCCAGTGCCATCTATGACGCTGAGCGCATCGAAGAGCGCCACAGACACCGCTACGAAGTCAACAATAATTACTTGCCAGCCCTTAAAGACGCAGGGTTAGTGATTGGCGGCTTGTCCCATGACAAGACGTTGGTTGAGACCATCGAACTGCCGAACCACCCGTGGTTTTTCGCCAGCCAGTTCCACCCAGAATTTAATTCGACGCCCCGCGACGGGCATCCAGTGTTTAGAGGTTTTGTGCGCGCCGCGATGGATTTTCAGGCGCGAGCGCTGACTGAATAGGAGTGGTAAACGTGGCATCTAAAATTATCCGAGTCGCAGACATTGATGTCAGCAATGAATTACCCATGGTGCTCTTTGCCGGGATGAACGTGCTCGAGTCGCGCGATCTGGCAATGACGATTGCCGAAGCCTACGTTGAAGTGACACAGAAACTGGGCATCCCCTATGTTTTTAAAGCGTCCTTCGACAAAGCCAATCGCTCCTCCATTCACTCGTTCCGCGGTCCCGGTCTTGATGAAGGGTTAAAAATATTCCAAGAAATTAAAGACACCTTCAAGATACCACTGATTACCGACGTCCACGAAATCGCGCAAGCAAAACCTGTGGCGGAGGTCTGTGACGTGATTCAATTGCCCGCATTCCTTGCGCGCCAGACAGATTTAGTCGCTGCCATGGCAGCGACCGGTGCAGTTATCAACGTCAAGAAACCACAATTTTTAAGCCCTGCACAGATGGGCAATATTGTTGATAAGTTCAGAGAGTGCGGTAATAGCAATGTCATGCTTTGCGAGCGCGGTAGCTGTATGGGCTACGACAACTTAGTGGTGGACATGCTCGGGTTTCGCACCATGAAAGATGTCAGCGGCGGACTGCCGGTGATTTTTGATGTAACCCACGCGCTGCAGTTCCGTGATCCCATGGGCACCGCGTCCGCTGGCCGTCGTCACCAAGTCGCTGAATTGGGGCGGGCTGGTATTGCCGTGGGTATTGCAGGGTTGTTTTTAGAAGCCCATCCAAACCCCGATCGCGCACTCTGCGACGGGCCCAGCGCGCTGCCGCTGGACAAGCTAGAACCCTTCCTGGCACAAATGAAAGCGTTTGATGATTTGATTAAATCACAGGACGATTTAGGCATCGATTAGTGATACCGCGGTCTCTGTCAAAGAGATGAATTCTTACGTGTGTGCGGATACGCCCATCAGTGCCTAAAGAGACATTGACTACTACATATTATTGGAGAAAATCGAACATGAGCAACATTGCAGATATTCGCGCATTTGAAGTTTTAGACTCTCGCGGAAACCCAACGGTGCAGGCAGACGTTATTCTTGAGAACGGCATTGTAGGAACCGCCTGTGCTCCGTCTGGCGCTTCAACCGGTTCGCGGGAAGCCCTCGAGTTGCGCGATGGCGATAAAAGCCGCTACATGGGCAAAGGCGTATTGCAGGCGGTCAACAATATCAACACCACCATCAAGACGCTGTTAGTGGGTTGTGATGCCGCCCAGCAGCGTCTTCTCGATCAGAAAATGATCGCCGCTGATGGCACTGAAAACAAAGCCTCTTTGGGAGCCAATGCGATTCTTGCGGTGAGCTTGGCCGCGGCAAAAGCAGCTGCTCAAGATCAGGGTATTCCTCTCTACGCCCACATTGCCAATATCAACGGCACGCCCGGCCAGTACACCATGCCGGTGCCAATGATGAATATTATTAATGGCGGCGAACATGCAGACAACAATGTCGATATTCAAGAATTTATGGTGCAGCCGGTAGCGGCAAAAAACTTTGCTGAAGCACTGCGCATTGGGGCAGAAATTTTCCATCATTTAAAGAAAGTCCTCAGCGCTCGTGGATTGAGCACTGCGGTAGGCGACGAGGGCGGTTTTGCGCCAAACCTGTCCTCCAATGCCGAGGCATTGGCAGTGATTAAACAGGCTGTCGAAGCAGCAGGTTACCAACTTGGGACTGATGTAACTCTGGCGCTGGACTGTGCGGCCTCAGAATTTTACAAAGACGGCCACTACAACTTGTCGGGTGAAGGGCTAGTGTTTAGCTCGGAAGGCTTTAGCGACTACCTCGCAGAGCTCTGCGAGCAATACCCGATTATCTCAATTGAAGATGGTCTTGATGAGTCAGATTGGGATGGTTGGAAGTATCAGACCGAGAAACTCGGCGATAAGATTCAACTGGTTGGCGATGATTTGTTTGTTACCAACACAAAAATTCTAAAGCGCGGTATTGAGTTGGGTGTCGCCAATTCTATCTTGATCAAATTCAACCAAATCGGCACGCTTTCTGAGACCCTCGACGCGATAGCAATGGCGAAAAAAGCGGGTTATACCGCGGTTATCTCCCATCGCTCAGGCGAGACCGAAGACACAACTATCGCCGATCTCGCCGTGGCGACAGCCGCAGGCCAAATTAAAACAGGTTCGCTGTGTCGTTCCGACCGTGTGGCCAAATATAACCGTCTGCTGCGCATCGAAGCGGAACTCGGTGGGCAGGCAAAATATCGCGGCCTCGCTGAATTTAAAGCACGCTAACTCAGGCGCGCTACCTTCAAGCGCTTTGTATGGCGAGCGGATATATGCAAGCCGCAGTAAAGTGAATAGAATGCCCTATGCGTTGGTTACTGCTTATTTTGCTTGTTCTCCTTGCCGGCCTGCAGGTACGACTGTGGGTTGGAGAGGGTAGTCTCGCCCATCGCGCAGAGTTAAATCAGCAGCTGGAAGAGCAAGAGCGCGAAAACAAGTTACTTCGCGAGCGCAACGCAATTATTGCGACCGATGTCGAAAGCTTGAAGACGAATCTCGACTCCATTGAAGAAAAAGCCCGCGCTGACCTCGGTATGATAAAAGAGGGCGAGATGTTCTATCTTGTCATCGATAAAAAAGCGCCCGCTCAAACGCCCAAGAGCACCGACGAGTGACCTCCGCACGCTACTGGGCGATCGTTCCAGCCGCCGGATCAGGACAGCGTTTTGGCGCTGAACTGACCAAACAGTTTCAGTCCATTGCTGGACGGACTGTCGCCGACCACACTCTCAACCGATTACTGAGCATTCCAGCGCTGACAAAAATCATTGTTCCCTGCGAGATCGCAAACGGCGGTTGGCAACAGGTTGTAGCGCTGCAAGATCCGCGCGTGCAGCGCGTTGCCGGTGGCGAGCAGCGCGTGCACTCTGTTCTGCTAGGGCTGCGCGCCTTGAGCGACATTGCCGACGACCAAGACTGGGTGCTGGTGCACGATATGGCGCGTCCCTGTATTACTGCGGGTGACATCAAAAAACTGATGACGCAACTTGTCGATCATGCCGTGGGCGGAATACTCGCCACCCCGGTGAGCGATACGCTGAAACAGGTGACAGCTAATAGCGCCATTCAAGGCACACTCGACCGCAGCCACTATTGGGCCGCCCAAACGCCACAGATGTTTCGCTACGGACTGCTGCTCAAGGCGTTTGAGACTATGCTAGCTGCTCAGCAGGTGCCTACGGATGAGGCGTCAGCGATAGAGTACCTTGGCGAGCAGCCCGCAGTGGTTGCCGGTCGCCGTGACAATATTAAAATTACCCATCGCGAAGATATGATTATTGCCGAGGCGATTATGGCTTATCAGGAGAGTGAACAGTGCGTATAGGTCATGGTTACGATGTGCATGCCTTTGGCGACGGCGACAAATTAGTGCTGGGCGGAGTATCTATTCCTTACCACCACAGCTTTATCGCGCATTCGGATGGCGATGTCCTAATTCATGCGTTGATTGACGCACTGCTCGGCGCGCTGGCGCTGGGGGATATTGGTCAGCACTTTCCCGATACAGACGAAACTTGGCGTGGCGCTGATAGTCGCCAGTTACTCTCTGCTGTGATGAAACTGGTCAGCGAAAAGGGGTATCGCGTGGGTAATGCCGATATCACTATTATTGCGCAGCAACCGAAAATGTTACCGTATCTCGCGCAAATGAAAGCTAATCTCTGCTCGGATCTCATGTGCAGTTCGGAACAGCTCAACATTAAAGCGACAACTACCGAAGGGTTGGGCTTTACAGGTCGCAAAGAGGGTATCGCCTGCCACGCTGTGGCGCTGCTAATCAATAACCCATCGGAAGAATAATTATCACACCTGAACAATTCGCATTTTCGTCGTTACCACGGCGCTATCCAGACAGTTTTGGCCGAGCCATGTACCGCGCTCAGCCAGAAGATTTTCAAGTCGATGAAATTTTGGGCTTCGAGCCCAGCGGTGAAGGCGAGCATCTTTATCTTCAGATTAAAAAGCGCGATCAAAATACCCAGTGGGTAGCGGGTCTGTTGGCAAAACTTGCGGGTATCAAGCGCAATGATGTCAGTTTTGCCGGCCTTAAAGATCGCTTTGCTGTCACCACACAGTGGTTCAGTCTTTATCTACCGCGCCGTGAACTGACGCTTACGCAGCTGCAACATGACGACTTCGAGGTGCTGACCCTCGTGCGGCACAATAAGAAGTTGCGTCGTGGCATGCACAGCGGTAATCAATTCAAACTGGTTTTAAGGGAGTTTGAGCATCTGCAGCAACACTGGGCCGAGATTGAGTCGCGGTTGCAGGAAATTGCCGCGCAAGGCGTGCCCAACTACTTTGGCGAGCAGCGATTTGGGCATGATGGCGGCAATTTGGTAGAGGCACAGACCTTGATCGAACGCGACCAGCTAAAAGGCAACCGCAGCGGTACAGGCATGTATTTGTCTGCCGCGCGCTCATGGTTGTTTAATTTGGTTTTGGCGGAGCGCTTGCGTCGAGACTGTTGGCAGTCGCCGCTGGACGGGGAAATTGAACCATCGGGGCCGCTTTGGGGGCGTGGCCGCTCGGTGGTAACCGGTGATTTGGCAGACATTGAACAGACCGTATTAGCTAACTGGCAGAGCTGGTGCTACGCACTTGAACATGCGGGCTTGCAGCAAGAGCGTCGCCCGCTGATTCTGCGGCCTCAATCGATGGCTTGGCGGCGTCTGCAATCCGATCAATTGGAGTTGTCATTTGTTTTAGCCAGCGGTTGTTTCGCCACTGTGATTTTGCGCGAGGTTGCTGAATTATTCCGCCCCCAATTTAAGCCTCTGTGATATATTGGCCGGCAGATATATAACCGAATTGTGACGAAAAAGTAGCACTACAAGACGAGTGTTGAGAGAGAGGATTTTGTGTGAACTCGATTGAATTGGCCGGTATTGGTATGACCTCTCAGCGCACTCGCGAGCGTCTAATTCAACGTCTGCGCGATCAAGGCATTACCAATCAGCGTATCCTTGATGTTTTTCGTATTACCCCGCGCCATATTTTTCTCGATGAAGCCCTGTCTCATCGCGCCTACGAAGACACCGCATTGCCGATTGGATTTTCTCAAACGCTGTCTCAGCCGTACATTGTTGCGCGCATGACCGAGATATTGCTGGCAGGTGGGCCGCTTAAAAAAGTCTTAGAAATTGGTACCGGTTCTGGATTTCAGGCGACCATACTCGCGCAACTGGTCGAGCAGGTCTATTCCGTCGAGCGCATAGAGCCCCTTTTAATCAAGGCAAAAGAGCGTTTTCGCAAGTTGGCTCTGCGCAATATTACCGCTGAGCTATCTGACGGCAGTTTCGGTTGGCAAAAGCACGCGCCCTACGACGGCATCATTACCACGGCAGCGCCGCACGCCATTCCAGATGGACTATTGCATCAGCTGGCGCCTAACGGCATTTTGGTGATTCCCGTTGGCGATGGCGATCAGCAAGATTTGCGCGTAGTTCGGCGTATAGATGATACATCAGAATTTGAAGAAGAAGTCGTTGAAAAAGTAAAATTTGTGCCGCTTTTAGGTGGTATCTCTCGTTAGCTTGCAGGCCCTAAACCCCCGTTAAAAACTTTCTGGAGTCATCATGCGCAGCCTCGGTCAATATATATTACTTTTTTCCAAAGGCTTGGCGATGGGCGCCGCTGATGTGGTGCCCGGTGTGTCCGGCGGCACTATTGCATTTGTTAGCGGTATCTATGCCGAACTGATCAATACCATTAAATCACTGAATATTCAGGCGCTTAAGACCTTGAAGTCTGAGGGGATCGGCGCGGCGTGGAAGCATATCAACGGTAATTTTTTAGTGGTCTTGCTGGGCGGTATTTTAACCAGCCTGTTTTCCCTCGCCGTTGTAATGCAATATCTGTTGGCCGAGTATCCGCTGCCAGTCTGGTCATTTTTTGTGGGTCTTATTATTGGCTCAGTGATCTATTTGTTGCGCCAACATCCGCTGAAAAATAATCGCGATAGACTTTTATTTTTGGCTGGCACTGCAATTGCCTGGGGTATTTCGATGGCGCCCTCTGTGCAGCTTGAAGGCACGCTTCTGATCATGTTCTTTGCCGGCAGTATTGCACTCTGCGCGATGATTTTGCCAGGGATCTCTGGGTCATTTATTTTAGTTCTGCTGGGCTTGTATCCAGTTTTTATCGGGGCGATTGCCGATTTTAATCTGCAAATACTGGCTGTTTTCGCTCTTGGCGGCATTCTTGGTCTAATGCTGTTTAGCCGATTGTTGTCTTGGTTGTTGACGCATTATGAAGCGGCCGTTATCGCTATGATGTGCGGATTTCTTGTCGGCAGTTTAACCATTATTTGGCCGTGGAAAGAGGTTTTACAATCGGTTGTCAGTCATTCAGGTAAAACCATTGTGTTAGCATCACAGAATCTTTGGCCGAGTCAGTACAGCCAAGTGGTGGGTGCCGATCCGAAAACCTTGGTTAGCTTTTCAGCGATGGCGTTTGGCTTGCTGTTGGTGTTGGTGTTGGAATATGTTGGTGCACGATCGCAGAAAAAATCTTTACAGGTGGGCTAATGTGTCTCCCGTCACGACTGGCTTAATGGGCATTAGATCGCGCAGCGTCGCACTTTTAAGTGCGCTCGTTATGGCCTTGCTAGTGTCGGGTTGCAGTTCTCTTGCGCAAAATCATGCTGCGCCGGTAAGTGCGCGCGTGCAGCCGCCGAGTAAAAAAATTCAAGTGCATCAGGTTGAAGCGGGAGAAACCCTTTATTCAATCGCTTGGCGTTACGATTTGGACTTCCGCCAATTAGCGCGAGCCAACGGTATTCGCGCGCCTTTTGTGATTAACCGGGGTCAGTTGATTTCACTCGACACTAGCAAAATCAGAGAGACCGCAGTAGCATCCGCCCCGGCACCGGTGGAAAAGACGGCTGCCAAATCCACCCGTTCGGGCGCTCCGATTGTTGTCAAAAAACCTTTAAAAACAGCGTCTGTGCCGCGTGCGGCAGAGAAGCCTGCGGCAACGTCCGAGCCAATATATGCCACAGATTGGCAGTGGCGATGGCCGGTAAAAGGCAATGTCGTTGAATCTTTTAATCCCGATGATCTGCGCAAGGGCATCAAAATTAAAGCGGTCAGTAATTCCGCTGTTCATTCCGCCGCCCCCGGCGTTGTTGTTTATGCAGGAGAGGGTTTACGTGGCTATGGTAAGCTGGTTATCATCAAACATAGCGAGACGCTTTTGAGCGCGTACGCGCAGAATGCGCAACTTCTCGTTAAAGAGGGCCAGAGTATTAAACAAATGGAGATTATTTCCAGATTGGGGTCTAATGGCACTCTTCATTTCGAAATACGCAAGGATGGCTATCCAGTTAACCCTGCAGCGTATTTGAAGTGAGTGGTAAATTATTTATCTATATATGAGTAGAAAAGGTATACTGGGAAAACGCACGCAGTGAGATTGACTGCAAGTGCGTGAAGCTGTGGGGTTCCACAGTGGTAAAAAAGGAAGAGGTGAGGTTCCGGATAGGTCACTAGATTGGTGATTTGGAACATGGAGTAACTTGCAAAGGGGATGCAGACGTGACGGATGAAGCGTTAATACTAGATGAAGAAGATCCAGATGTAACCGATATTCAAGAAGAATTGTCGGAATCAAGCCATCAAATCATTGATGCAACCAGTATCTATCTCAAAGAAATTGGTTACACGCCGCTACTGACGGCACAAGAAGAAGTCTTCTATGCCCGGAAATTTCTCAAGGGCGATGAATCAGCACGACACCGAATGATTGAAAGCAATCTGCGACTGGTTGTTAAGATTTCGCGCAGGTACGTCAATCGTGGTCTCGAATTACTCGATTTAATTGAGGAAGGCAATATCGGCCTGATGCGTGCGGTTGAGAAATTTGACCCCGAGTTGGGTTATCGGTTTTCAACCTACGCAACCTGGTGGATTCGGCAGACCATAGAGCGGGCGCTGATGAATCAGACTCGTACTATTCGCTTGCCCGTCCATGTGGTGAAAGAGCTCAATGTCTACGTGAGAGCAAGTCGCAAGCTAGCTCAGCGCTTGGATCACAGTCCTACGCCAGAGGAAATCGCTGCGGAGGTCGATAAGCCGGTTGCAGATGTGCTCAAAATACTCAGTCTCAGCGAGCGTATTTCGTCGATTGATATTCCCATCGCGGACAATGAAAAAAGTTTGGTTGAAACGATTTCCGCGAGTAGTTCCTTTTGCCCTGATCGTGAGATTGAGAGCAATGATCTTTCCGAGGCGCTCAATGAGTGGCTGTGCCAGTTGCCGGAAAAACAGCGTGAAGTTTTGGTGCGACGATTTGGCCTTCTCAATCACCAATAAGAGACTCTCGAACAGGTTGGCCTTGAAATTGGGCTCACCCGCGAGCGAGTTCGGCAGATCCAAGTTGATGCGCTTCGGCGGCTACGTGAAGTACTGCGAAAAAATGGCCTTAACGGTGATGTCTTGTTCGAAGAGCTGGATGACTAACGGCTCTTAAATTAAGATCATGAACGCCTTTGTGTGGTCGTGGCTGGAGCGAGACAATAAAAAACCCCAGTGAAGTGCTGGGGTTTTTTACATTCTTTTACTTCTTATGTGCAGATTACTCTGCTCTTTACTTCTTGTAAGCAGATTACTCTGCTAGGTACCGCTCACGCGAGGCAATAACTTCAGCGCGGGCTGAGGCTGCATCTTCCCAGCCATCAACTTTTACCCACTTTCCAGGCTCCAGCGCTTTGTAGTTCTCGAAGTAGTGAACGATCTGCTTCAGTAATAATTCGGGCAGATCAGAACATTCCTGAACGTGATCATAAATTTTTGTCAGCTTGCTGTGCGGGACGGCCAGTAATTTGGCGTCAATACCGGACTCATCTGTCATTTTCAATACGCCAACAACGCGGCTGCGAATCACTGAGCCAGGCATAACCGGATACGGCGAAACAACCAACACATCTAGTGGGTCACCGTCTTCAGACAGCGTTTGCGGGATGTAACCGTAGTTGGCTGGGTAAAACATAGGCGTTGCCACAAAGCGATCGACGAACATCGCGTCACTGTCTTTGTCGACTTCATACTTGATGGGGTCGTGGTTGGCAGGGATTTCAATAACAACGTTAACGTCATTTGGCAGATCTCTGCCGGCGGGAATGTCTTTATAGCTCATAATGGTAAGTCCGAGATAGTTCCGTGAGTGTTCCGAGAATGTTCCTAATAGGGCGTTTGTTTTTCGCAGGCGCGGATTATAGACAGTTGTTGAAAAATTGGCCAGCGGTGCGAGGAGAAAGGCCCTCGCACC
The DNA here is from genome assembly GCA_001438605.1 of SAR92 bacterium BACL16 MAG-120619-bin48. Classification (GTDB taxonomy): domain Bacteria; phylum Pseudomonadota; class Gammaproteobacteria; order Pseudomonadales; family Porticoccaceae; genus HTCC2207. The sequence continues at coordinate 13,944 of LIDE01000020.1, forward strand.
GCCTTTTTGACGCGCTTTGTGCGCGTCGAGTTGTGATTACTGAAGTCTGAAGGTGATGGGAATGCTCAATTCAAATAGCTGAGTTTTCATTTCCTCAGGACGTGCGTCAAAAGGAGCCGCTTTTTCCACTGCTCTCAGTGCGGCTTTATCAAGACTCGCGTAGCCGGACTCCTGAGTTGTGACAAGCCCAACCAACTCGCCGTGACGATCGATGGTGACTGCAATGCGAACAGTTCCCTCCTGTTTTTTCGTCACAGCGCGGGAGGGGTAGCTGATATGTTTGTAAATTTCTTGCACAACACCAGGGGTATAGTCTCTCTGTGCCAGCGCCTCAGCGACGTTAAAATCGGCGATATCGTCATCTTCACTGTTAGCGGGAGCCTCTTCTGCGGTTGCCGATTCCCCGGTTGGGGCAATTTTTGCTGCCGAGTCAGCGGAAGAGTTTGACGCAGCGGAACCTGCCTGCAGTGCCACTTGCGCTGGTGCCTGCTCTTCAGGGACCACGGCTGGAATAGTAGGTTTGGTGATGGCAATGTCGTTCTTTGGTTTGGTCTTCGATATTGTGGGTTCGGTTTCCGCAATAGTAGGCGCTGGAGCAACCCAGGAGGCGACTAGAGCGATACGCGCGTCGCTCGGTTGCGTGTTCGACACCAAGCCCTGCACGCGGCTATTGATCTGAGTGCCTAATAATTCCTCTTTAAAGCTGGTGCTTGGCGGGATTGCGCCGATCCACGTGCGCAGCAATAGATCAAAAACATCAGTCGACAGACCAGAGATTAGTTCAGTACCGTTGAAGATCATGGATGTGCCGCCCTTCGGGGTCGAAATATATTCGATAATATCCCCCGTCTGTGGCGCTGATTTAGGCGCCTGCATTAGCGCAATAAGCTGTTGGGCGGACTCTGAAAATGTCTCACGGCTATTGTTAATCGAGATGCTTTGCATCCACATATTGACCCAGCGTCGCATTGAATAGTTGTTGAGCACACGAAGTTCCATGCGCTTTTCACTTTTCATCGTCTCGATGATGTGCGCTTCTTTTTGCGCGGTTTCGAGAAATAAACTGGCGACAAACTGGTCTTTGCCAAGGTCGGTATAGATGCTGCTGCCATTGAGGCGCAAATCTGCTTGCGCGCTGAAACTCAACAGTAATAACGAGATGACTCCAGCGAGACTGCATAAAAAATTCCGAGAAAGCCGCCGATAAACCTGTGCTGACGTTTTTGAGCAACGATACATTGCGGCATTTTTCGGCGAGCTGTGGTGGTTCGAGCTATACGGCGCCATGGTAATACATCCTTTTAAGTCCAATCTGGGGTGGTGCGTGAGTGCCATTGTCATCAGCGCTAGCGCGACATCAAGAGACAAATTTTACAATGCCAACTAGCGCACTAACTGTAGCTAGGTTTTGCCAATCTGATCACAGTTGAGGGCTAAATCTATGCTCTGTGCCCACACAATATTAGGGCTACTTCAGGTTGAAAAAACGACTGAGAGCACGGCGTTTTTGAGAGGGCCGTTTTCAAGGCTGAAACTGATAGCCTTTTTTTGGTTAGACGACTTAAGTCCAAAAAGAGTAAACTACTGAGCTTTCCGCGACGTATATACGCCCGCATGCTGCAGGCAAAAAAGCCGTCTATAGTTAGCTTTCGGTCAAGGGAACTCTTGCGAAGGTCGATTGTTTGGGATTTTCGTTGCAGAGACAATTAACACTTCAATTTGGAGGGGTGCTCGTGAATATTAATGTCCGTATTTCAATCGCTATTGCCGTCGCTATATTTGTTTGGCTGTTCAGCGGTCTGTTTATTTCCTCTGCGAACGAAGCTGAGGGGACGCAAGTTCAAGCGCCGCTGACGCATATCGAGGCGGTGTGGTCAGAGACCCAAGAATACAAACCCAAGTTGATGTTGCGTGCAAAAACAGAAGCCAATCGTGAGGTCAATATCAAAGCGCAGGTTGGCGGCCGCATTGTCGCTGTACCCGGTGCCGAGGGTGTTCTGGTGAAAAGTGGTGAAACTCTGTGTGAAATTGATGCGGAAGACCGCGCGCGCCAGATTGACTTTGCCACATCTGCTCTGAATCAGGCGACCATTGAATACCAGGGTGCACAGCGACTGAAACAGGGCGGCTATCAGTCAGAATTGGCCATTGCACAGGCGAAAACACGGCTCGAGTCGGCTCGGGCCGCTTATGAACGCAGTCAAATCGATTTTGCCAATCTGGCGATCAAAGCACCTTTTGACGGCATAATTGAACGCCGTCCGGTGGAAATCGGCGATTTTGTCCAGCCAGGTCAGTTGTGCGCGCAGATTGTTGAACTAGATCCTTTAAAGGTTAGCGCGCTGATATCGGAGTCGGAGATTGTTAAAGTTTCTCTGGGCAGTGAGGCGACGTTGACTCTGGTTAACGGCGAAGTATTGACCGGAGTGGTCAGCTATTTATCTCATCAGGCTGATCAGGTTACGCGCAGTTACCGCATTGAAGCAACAGTGCCTAATCCACAAATGAATTTTCGTGCGGGTATGTCTGGGCGGCTTGAGCTTGAGGAGCAACCTATTGAGGCGCATCTTGTTGCCGCGAGCATGGTTCTCTTGGACGATGTAGGCAATCCAGCCGTGCGCGCGGTCAGTGAAGACGGGCTGATCAGCACACTGCCGGTGAAGATTGTCGGCGAACAAACCAATGGCGTTTGGGTTGTTGGATTACCGCAGCGTGCAGCTCTCATAACAGTCGGCCAGAACTATGTGGCGTCTGGCGAGAAAGTTGTCGTCTCATTCGCCAGTTCTCTCGCTCTTTAGCCATCTAGCTCGGACACAGGTCTCATGAAGTTTCTAAATTTGATAGTGGACCATGCGAGAGCGACGCTTTCGATCATGGTGTTAATCCTGTTTGCCGGAACCATGGCGAGAATCGCTATGCCCGTCGAAGTGAATCCCAATGTTACCCTGCCGGTCGTGATGATTATGGTGCGCCACGACGGTATATCTCCTGAAGATGGCGCTCGCCTGCTTATCCGTCCCATTGAGAAAGAGCTGAAAACCTTGGATGGCTTAGAAGAGATTCACGCCACCGCTAGGGAAAGCATGGTCTATATCATGGTTGAGTTCGATATCAGTGAAGATATCAGCGTGGCGGTGGCTGAGGTGCGCGAAGCGGTTGATCGTGCAAAAGCAGAGTTTCCTCAAGAGACCAAAGAACCGATCGTTCAAGAGCTGAGTCCCAGCCCAGAACCCACCGTGGTGGTGACGTTTTCCGGTGAAAATGTCTCTGAGCGCGACCTTTACACCGCGGCGAAGTACTACCAGCGCCAACTCGAAATTCTTCCCGACGTCCTGAAAGCAGACATGTCTGGCCACCGAGACGAAGTGGTCGATATTATTCTCGACCCCTACCGGCTTGAGCAGTACAACATTACCGCCACTGAATTGTTGCGCTCGGTGCGGGCCAACAATTTACTCATTCCCGCCGGTGAAATGGACGCTGCCCAAGGTCGGTTTGGCATTAAGCTGCCCGCCCTCATTGAAACAGCAGATGATATTCGCAGTTTGCCACTGCGCTTTACCGCTGACGGTGTGATTACCGTTGGCGACGTCGCTGAGGTGCGTAGAACCTTCAAAGACCCTGTGGGTTTTAGCACGATCAATGGTGAAAAAACCATTGCTATTGATGTGCGCAAGCGCCTCAAGGCGAACTCTATTGAAACGGTTGCCGCGGTGCGTGAGGCTATTGCTAACGCGCCCGCAAAATTTTCCCAAGAAATTGAAGTGAACTTTATTTTTGACAGCTCCGATTACGCGCAATCGATGGTCAGTGAGTTGCAGGGAAATATTTTAACCGCCATGAGCCTGGTGTTGATCTTAGTTGTCGCCACGCTGGGCGTTCGCTCAGGATTGTTGGTAGGTTTCGGTATTCCCTTTTGCTTGCTGGGCTCGATGATCATCGTCAACCTGCTTGGTTTTAGTTTTAACTTTATGGTGATGTTCGGTCTACTGTTATCGCTCGGTATGTTGATTGATGGCGCGATTGTAGTGGTTGAGTTTGCCAACACGCAGGTTGCCGATGGGCTGTCGAATCGTGAAGCCTACATCACTGCTGTGCGGCGCATGGCCATCCCTGTTATCGCCTCGACTGGCACCACCCTCGCGGCTTTTTTACCTCTGCTGTTCTGGCCCGGTGTCGCGGGCGAGTTTATGTCTTACTTGCCGATTACGGTGTTTTCTGTATTGGCGTGGTCACTCACCTATGCACTGATATTTGCGCCTACTCTGGGGATTGTGATTGCTCGTAAGCGCAGTAAGACGATGACTGTCGCCGAGGCCCATGCCTCAGAAGAGTCTGCCCAGGAACTCTTGCAGCCGCTGCTTAATCTCTATTTGAAATTACTTAATCCCATCATTGAGCGACCGGTTTTCTGGAGTGCCACTGCAGTCGCATTTCTGATTTCTATCTTTTTTGCCTACGGCAAATTCGGAGCAGGCCAAGCATTTTTTGCCGATATTGAGGAGCGCTATGGCATGGTTAATGTTCGCGCGTTGGGGAATTTGTCCGTTGATGAACAGCGCCAGATCACGGCCGAGGTGGAGCGAAAAATTAGCGCATTGCCTGCTGTGCAGCAGCTCTACGGATTCAGTGGTAGCAATTCACTGGTGCTCGAGCGCGGCGGCAGCCGCGATAAAATAAGCTCTTTTTTGGTTGAGCTCTACCCGCCGAAAGACCGTGAACAGAGCAGCCTCGAGGCGTTCGCAGAAATTCGTCGTGTGACGAACGATATGCCCGGTATTTATGTCAGCGGCAAAGAATTGGAGAGTGGTCCACCCGTTGGCAAAGATATTCAGATACAGATATCCTCCACAGACCGAGAGGCTATGTACAAAAAGACCGCTGAAATTCGTCAGTGGATCACCGCTAACATTAAAGGATTGCGTGATATCGAAGATACATTGCCGCTGGCGGGCATTCAGTGGGAGATGACGGTTGATCGATCTCAGGCGATGATGCTTGGCGTCGATGTTGGCAGCGTCGGTCAAATGGTACAGATGGTCACCAATGGTGTGATTGTCGGTGAATTCCGCCCCAGTGATGCTGACGACGAAGTCGAGATGCGACTTCGTTACCCCGACGAAAATCGCCAGTTAGCAGCACTTGATGAGCTGCGTGTGAACACTCCGTCGGGCCCAGTGCCAATCAGCAGCTTTACTCAGCGAGTGGCAATGCCACGAGTGGATGCTATTCAGCGCTTCGATCGACAAGAGACGGTGTTTATTATGGCGAACACTGAAGATGGCTATCTCGCCGACAATCAGACGAGAGAGATTGGCGAATGGCTGAGCACTCAGGATATCGATGATTCGATTAAAGTGAAGTTCCGCGGCGCTAACGAAGAACAGGCAAAGTCAGCAGAGTTTCTTTCTGTTGCCTTCTCGCTGGCGATGTCGCTAATGCTGATTATGTTAGTGATGCAGTTCAACAGCTTCTATCAGGCGTTCCTGATCTTGTTCTCGGTGGTTATGTCGACCGCTGGCGTGTTGTTGGGTCTGATTATTTCGCAGTCAATTTTCAGCACCATTTTAACCGGTGTCGGTATAGTTGCTTTGGCAGGCATTGTCGTGAACAACAATATTGTGTTGATCGATAGTTACAATTATTTGCGTCGGACCAACACTGCTATGACCCCTGCAGAGGCTGTCTTTATCGCAGCAAAGTCTCGCTTTAGGCCTGTGATGTTGACCACCGTCACCACTATCGTCGGCTTGCTGCCTTTGGCTAATGGATTCAGTGTTGATATTGTCAATCGCAGCTGGGAGGCAGGAGGCATGGTCTCCTCCTGGTGGCAACCGCTAGCTAGTGCTATTGTCAACGGGCTGACCTTGGCAACGGTGTTAACTCTGCTGTTGACCCCGGCCATGCTACTGTTGCCAGAAATTGTTGCACAGCGTTTTGGTGTCCGAGTGGCAGCTTATCAGTTTAAGGATGACGAGGCCTAAGCGGGCCTCGCACCTGTTATGAAGTTCCTCTTTAGGCTGCTCTATCAGTGTTTGATGGTCTCGACGCTGTTAAGTAGCTGCTATTTTGCGGCCTATGAAATGCGCAGTTATTGGCTTGCGCTGCTGCTGATTGCGGGAGCACCCCTGCTTCAAATGATCGTCCCCTACGATAAGTCAGCCGTCGGCGCTCAGCCGCCTGTCAGCAAGATCAAGCTGCCCTTGGTCACGTTGCCGGTTATGCTGGGCAGTGCGTGGTTGCTGGCAACAGTGCCTCAAACAGGCTTGGCACTGTGGCTTGGACTGGCGGGCATCGCCGGTTTTATTCTCAATAACTATTGGGTTGAGTCCTAAATACGTTATTCTAAGGTGCTGACGACCTCCCCAACTTGAATCTGCGATAGCCTGTCATGAGCATCATGAGTAGTGCCACTCGAAAAATTATCCACTGTGATTGCGACTGCTTTTACGCTGCCGTAGAAATGCGCGACGATCCTCGGTTACTCCATCTCCCGATTGCCATCGGCGGAAAATCTGATCGTCGTGGTGTCGTGGCAACCTGCAATTACAAAGCTCGAGAGTACGGTGTGCGCTCAGCCATGCCAACGGCTCAAGCACTCAAACTCTGTCGTGATTTAGTGGTTATTCCTGCAACCATGGCGAAATACCGAGAGGCGTCACTGCGCATTCGCGAGATTTTTTATCGCTACACTGACAAAGTTGAGCCCCTCTCTTTAGACGAAGCCTATTTGGATGTTTCGGACTGCACGCAATGTGGCGGCAGCGCCACGTTAATCGCTGCTGAAATTCGCGACGCTATCGCCAAGGAAGTGGGTGTGACGGCATCGGCGGGCGTTGCACCGAATAAATTTCTCGCCAAAGTTGCCAGTGACTTAAACAAGCCCAACGGACAGTATGTGATTACTCCCCAGCAGGTCGACACGTTTGTGCAGTCGTTGGCGGAGCGGCGAATTAATGGCGTGGGCAAAGTGACCAATGAAAAGCTAGAGCGCTTAGGGATCAAAACCTGCGGTGACTTGCAGAAATTTGATCTTTTGGCTCTGGTTAATAAATTTGGCACCTTCGGTTCACGGCTCTACGATTTGTGTCGGGGAGTTGATGAGCGTCCGGTGAATGCGGACAGTCGGCGCAAATCCTTGAGCGTTGAACATACCTACGGTGATGATTTGCCTGATTACGACGCCTGCACCAAGAAACTGCCTGAACTGCTTATGGAGTTGCGCAGTCGATTGCGCCGAGTCGACAGTGACTATGCGGTGACTAAGCAGTTTATTAAAATTAAGTTCGATGACTTTACCAGCACAACACTAGAGCGAGCGGTGGTAAAAGGATTGCCCCTCGAAAGCTTTGAGCAAATAGGGGCTGAAGCGTGGCAGCGCAACCCGAGACCGGTACGTCTGCTCGGTATTGGTGTGCGCTTTATCGATGAAAGCGAGCCTGGCAGGGCAATTCAATTGGATCTTTTCCACTAACACGGTGGGCAAGTTACGGTGAGACTGGTAGACTGGGCATTCGTTAAAAATCTGGTGTTGAGTTGTGGTTGAACGGGCAAGTAAAAACAGTATTAGAGATGATATTCGTCGAAAGACCGAGGCCTTTCTGTCTGGCGGTGGCGAAATCAAAAAACATGAGCGCGGCGCAACTGGCGAGCCCGCCGATAAGCCGAGAACGAAAGCGGTATTTGTCAGCAGCCAGCCACGGCAAACGCGAACCTATCTCAATGATGTTGTTTCAGCCCTAGACAGCCGTAAAAACAAATCGTCGAAGACAACAACGAAAGCACCGAGTAAAACACCCAAGCGCCCGCACAAAAAAGTGATTTACGATGATTTTGGTGATCCTTTGAGAGAAGTCTGGACGGACGATAAAGAAAAATAATGTCAGCCTTTCTTGGACCAAATTTGCCAGCTCTTGCCAATCCGGCCTCACTGCTTAGGCCTTTCTACCCAAGCGTATTGCTTAGCTCTTAGCAATCAGCAATCAGCAATCAGCAATCAGCAATCAGTCTAGGTCAGTCAGCACCTAGACACCGCGATGCTCGTCTTTAGTTAATACTCTCACCGCGAGCTTGTTTGTCCGCGTGGTAGCTTGAGCGCACCAGAGGCCCACAGGCGGCCTGTGCGAAACCTATGCTATCAGCGTATTCTTTGTATTCCGCGAACTCATCGGGATGGACAAAACGATCAACTGGCAAGTGGCTTGCCGACGGCTGCAGATATTGTCCAACAGTCAGCATCTCGACGTCGTGCGCACGCAGATCGTCCAGTGTGCGCAGCAGCTCATCCTTCGTCTCTCCCAAACCAACCATCAGGCCTGACTTTGTCGGCACATTGGGATTGAGCGCTTTGTAGTCTTTCAACAGTTTCAGGGACCACTCGTAGTTGGCCCCCGGGCGTGCTTCGCGGTACAGGCGTGGAATGGTTTCCATATTGTGGTTGAACACATCTGGGGGTGTGGCCGTGAGTATTTCGAGGGCTGGCGCCATGCGGCCGCGAAAATCTGGAACAAGCACTTCAACTTTAAGCCCCGGCGATAGTATGCGCGCCTCGCGGATACAGTCGGCAAAATGCTGTGCGCCGCCGTCGCGCAGGTCATCGCGATCGACAGAAGTGATGACCACATAACTCAGGCCCATTTCATGGATGGCTTTGGCTAGATTGGCCGGCTCTTCTGTGTCCAAAGGATTGGGCTTGCCATGGCCTACATCGCAAAACGGGCAGCGGCGGGTGCAGATCTCACCCATAATCATAAATGTGGCTGTACCGTGGCTAAAGCATTCATGCAAATTTGGACAGGCGGCTTCTTCACAGACCGTGGCCATTTTGTGGTTGCGCAAAATTTTCTTAATTTCTTGCACTTTCGGTGATGATGACAGACGAATGCGCATCCACTCAGGTTTGCGTTGCACATCAACGGTAGGAATAACCTTCACCGGTATTCGCTCCACCTTGTCGGCGCTGCGAAGTTTTTCACCCTGTTGCAGGCGACGGGTGCGTTGTGGGGGCGTGACGGGCTCTGTCATGACATTCCTTTAATGGAGTTCTTCGAGTACGGGCATCGAGGGCCCAATTTGGTGGCCATTATAGCCGAGTCCCGCAGTTAAAAAATCGGCTAATTTTGTCATCACTTGCTGAATATCGGGGGGATTATCGACAATATCGGCAAGTTGTGTCATTGGCACACCGAGACCACAGGGGTTAATACGCTGCCAAGGTGTTAAGTCCATGGCGACATTGAAGTTCAACCCGTGGTAACTGCAACCCTTGCGAATACGCAGGCCGAGGGACGCAATTTTGTGCCCATTTTCGAGGTATACGCCTGGCGCATCGCGGCGAGGCGAGGCTGTTATCTGCCAGTGCTGCAGTGTTGACACCAGGGCCTGCTCAATCAGGCTGACCAGTTCCCGTACGCCGAGTTTAAGACGCTTTAAATCAACTAAAATATACGCCGTAATCTGCCCCGGCCCATGATAAGTGACATGTCCACCACGGTCACTTTTAACCACGGGGATATCGCCGGGGAAGAGTATGTATTCCTCTTTGCCGGCCTGACCTTGAGTAAATACCGGATGGTGTTCGAGCAGCCAAATTTCATCGGGACTGTCACTGTCGCGCGCGTCGTTAAATGCCTTCATTTTGGCAAAAATAAAACCGTAGTCTTGCACGCCAAGATAACGAACTAACAATGGCATGGTGGGCTGCACGTTCAAATGACCATCTTGACTCGAGCGCTGGTTTTTAGGTCGGCAAAAAGGGCATCGAGTTGTGGTTTCCCAGTCGCTCGGATAACAACAGTAATTGATTGCCAGCTACCTTTACTGCTATCGCGCACAGTGACGCTATTGAGATCGAATCCTGGGGCATGAATATGCATGACGTTTAACACATGGGCATGCAGTTCGGGATGCGCTGCGCCTAACACCTTAATGGGATAGTCGCAGGGGAATTCTAACAGGGGTGGCTGTTGGTCTGTCACGGAGTTCCTCAGGACATCAGTCGGGTAATTAACAGCACGATCCAGTCAACAAAGCGTGAGATAAATCCTGACTCTTCGACGGCCGTTGCTGAAACAATTGGCTTGTCGACGAGTATTTCTCCGTCCAGAGATACCTGAAGTCGGCCCAATTCTTGGCCAGCGGAAATCGGTGCTTTAATTTGTTCGTTGACAAGAATATTCGCGCTGAGGTTTTTCTGTGCCCCGCGTGGCAGTGTTAGAGCGATATTGTCGCTGATGGACAGGTTGATAAACTCGTCTTTGCCATACCAGACTTTGGCATTTTCTTTAATGACATCGCCTGCTCTGTAGATGGTTTTAGTTTCGAAATGACGGAAGCCGTAGGAGAATAATTTTTGTGATTCTGTCGCTCGTGCGGCGTCACTGGTGGCGCCCATCACCACTGAAATCAAACGCATATCTTTGCGCTTGGCTGAGGCGACCAAGCAATAGCCTGCGGCATTGGTGTGGCCAGTTTTGAGGCCGTCAACACTGCTGTCGCGCCAGAGCAATCGGTTTCGATTGGGTTGGTTTATATTGTTGTACTTGAAATATTTTTCGGAATAGATGCTGTAATGATCGGGATGATCTTGAATGATCGCGCGGGCCAAAATAGATAAGTCGCGGGCGGTGGATACCATGCCCTCGTAGGGTAAGCCTGTCGCATTAAAATACTCTGTGCCTGTCATACCCAGCAGTTCTGCTTGCTTGTTCATGCTGTCTGCGAAAGCGCTCTCGTCGCCACTGACATGCTCGGCCAGCGCGATTGACGCGTCGTTGCCCGACTGAATAATCACGCCGCGCATCAGATCATCTACAGATACTCGAGTGCGCGGGCTGAGGAACATGGTTGAGCCATCGGTTTTAGCACCGCCTTTTTCCCATGCATTGTCGCTTATAAGCACCATGTCGTCGCGCTTGATACGCCCAGCGTCTATCTCGTTGGCGACAATGTACGTGGTCATCATTTTTGCTAGGCTGGCAGGCGGCAACTGCAAGTCTGCGTTGCTTTCTGTAATGATATAGCCGGTATCGGCATCCATGAGAATCCAGGCTTTTGCCGCAAGTTCTGGTGGCGCAGGAATCAGTTTTTGAGCATGAGCAGAGGTGAATGCCAACAGACAAAGAGTGATAGTGAGCGGAGTTAAAATCCATTTTTTGAGCATAATAGACCACGGCTTAGTTGAAATTTAGACGGCCGACAGTCTACCACTTCACAGTGGAGGATGCCCACCCACCTAAGCCTGAACGCGCGTAATTTTTAGCGGCCTGGGCTACGCTGGCAAAGCCGCTTTAATGGCAGAGGCTCAGGGGCTTACCGCAAATGCGCTGAGATTAGCAGTGGTTTTGAGCATTTCTTGAATACTTTGCAGTTCTAGATGATTGGCAATCGGTCCAATCCACAATTTAAACAGATTGTTCTGATTGCGCACGGTCATTGGGTAGCTGACCAAACTGCCGATTTTGCCGCGCAGTTGGTCGGCCAAACTGGCATCGCTAAAGGCGCCGACTTGCAGGTACTGCCCTTCGTAACTGGCCGTGACGGGCGCAGATTGCGGCAGCCCTGCGGCGACGATTGAGGGTGTTGCTGTGACCAGCGGTGGCTCGGGGGCTTTGGGATCTGTATCAATTGCTTCCACCAATACTTTGGCGGTGCCCTTGTCGACGTAACCGAGTTTCATGGCGGCGACATAGGATAAATCAATAATACGGTCGCCGTGGAAGGGGCCGCGGTCGTTGACTCTGACCACAATTGACCGGCCATTCTCGACATTGGTTACTTTCACATAGCTTGGAATGGGGAGGGTTTTATGCGCGGCGGTCATGCCATACATATTGTAAATTTCACCGTTTGAGGTGAGGCGGCCATGAAATTTTGTGCCGTACCAAGAGGCGATGCCGGTTGCGCTGTAATTCTTGTTGGTAGGCATGACTTTGTAGGTCTTACCGAATACCTCATAGGGGCTTTTGTTGCCTGCCTTGGTGATGGGCTCGGGTTTGGGTTTGGCGTTGGGGATCACGCTGGTATCAATGGCCTTACCCGCGCTATCTTTTTCGATCATGACTGGCGCCGGCGTCGAGTCGGGAGTCGATGCGCAGCTTGCCAGCAACAGTATTGCGACAAAAGCCGCTAAAAGGCGAGCAGCGCTGGGGACGATTAGAGTATTAGCAATCAGTTTGCGCACAGCGACCGTCCTGAATTAATTCACTCAACTGATAGACCGCCATGGCATATTTTGTGCGCGGATTGTAGCGGCTGATAACGTAAAAATTGTGCAGTCCGAGCCAGTATTCATTGCCGTATTTTGCTTCAAAGCGCAACGGCAATGCGCTGCTGTCTTCGGGCAGCTTTTCCAGTGTTTTGTAGCCTTGGGCCCGCAGTTCAGAAAGGCTGATGCCTGGCTTAAACAATTTATTTAGGCTGTCTTCGGCGGGGTCGCTGTTGATATTTGCCCGCACAGCAACCAGTTCGCCTTTTTTCCAGCCATGCTTGGCGAAGTAGTTGGCAACACTGCCTATCGCATCCGTTGGGTTATTCCATATATCGACAAATTGGTCGTTGTCGAAGTCAACCGCATAGTTGCGATAACTACTTGGCATAAACTGGCCCCAGCCCATGGCGCCGGCGTAGGAGCCTTTGAGTTCGAGCGGGTTTTGTTTTTGTTCGCGGGCGAGCAGGAATAAATTCTCTAATTCAGCGGCGAAAAAGGTCTGTCGCGCGGGGCGTTTATCGATGCTGATGTAATAGTCAAACGCCAGCGTGCAGAGTGCGTCGATCACCTTATAGCTGCCGGTGTTACTGCCATAGTTAGTTTCAACGCCAATAATGCCGACAATAATGGCGGCATCGACACCTAACTCTTGTTCGGCTCTCTCAAGGGTTTCTTGGTTGTCTTGCCAAAATTTAACGCCGCCTTTTATGCGTGCATCGGAGATAAAGTGTTTGCGGTATTCGTACCAGGGTTTGACTTTTTCTGCGGGCCTGCTCATGGCCTTGACGATGGACTCTTGATATTCCGCAGCGGCCAGCCAAGCCACAATATCGTCGCGCTGAAACTCGTGCTTATCTACCATGAGGTCAATAAATGCCGACACTTCGGGGTGGGTTGAATAGTCAGCCTGGCTCAGGGAAGAAAGGCTCATCACTGGGGCTGTGAGGAGGCAGAGGGCGAGCAGTTTTCTGGCGCAATATTTTTTCAAAGTGTCACCTTAAATTCGTTTTTGTTCGGTGCTGATGGCCATCAGAATACCAAATCCAAGAAACAGAGTCACAATTGCAGTGCCACCGTAACTGATAAAGGGTAAGGGTGCGCCAACCACGGGTAAGATACCTGAAACCATGCCCATGTTGACAAAAATATAGACGAAAAATGATAGACCCATGGTTCCTGCCATTAGGCGGCCGAACATGGATTGCGCGTTTAATGCGATCACCAGACAGCGGCCAATCAACAGTAAGTAAAGGGTGAGCATGGTGAGCACGCCCACCAACCCGAACTCTTCCGCCAGAACGGCAATAATAAAGTCTGTGTGGCTTTCCGGTAAAAAGTTAAGCTGTGATTGAGTGCCCTCCGTCCAACCTTTCCCGCTCCACCCGCCAGAGCCGATCGCGGTGGTGGACTGCATGATATTCCACCCAGCGCCGAGCTTGTCCTGTTCTGGGGAGAGCAGCGTTAAGACGCGCTGCTTTTGGTAGTCGCGCATAACGTAAAACCACAGGGTGGGCAGTGCGGCCATGGCCAGTAGTGCAGTTGTCACGAGATAGCGCTTGCCGAGACCCGCCAAAAAAAGCGCGAAAAAGCCAGAGGAGAAAACAATCAGCGACGTGCCGAGATCGGGCTGTCGAGCAATTAAAAATACAGGAATGGCAGTGGCCACGAGGGCAAAACAGACGTGTTTAAAACTCGGGGGCAGATAGCGTTTGCTGAGAAATGCTGAGAGCATCATAGGGACAGCAATTTTCATTAACTCGGATGGTTGAAAACGAGTAACTCCGAGATCGAGCCAGCGCTGCGCGCCTTTTGCGCCAACGCCCACAAACAGCACTGCAATTAATGCCAAGAGGCCGCCGAAGTAGATCAGCATTGCATAGCGCTCCCACCCTCGAGGGGGAAACTGTGCCATAAAAATCATTGAGATCAATCCGATCACCATAAAGGTTGCTTGACGTTCGACGTAGAAAAGATTTTCACCACTGGCGCTGTAAAGCACTGCAAGACCAATGCCGCAGAGGATAAGTAAGATTACCAGCAGGGGTATATCGATATGCATCCTGCGCGACGGTCGACGATCCCCGCCGGGGCTGCTGAGTTGCCTGACAAAATCATTTCTATGCATCGTATGTCACTCTGATTCTGACGGTGAGGCTGCGTTTGAGTCCATGTAAGCATCGAAAACGGCGCGGGCAATCGGTGCCGCGCTTGAACTTCCGTGCTCGCCATTTTCAACAATAAGACCTATGGCTATTTTGGGGTCGTCTGCTGGCGCAAAGGCGACAAAGAGTGCGTGGTCCCACTGTTCTTTGTCAATTTTAGTGCTGTCGTATTTATCTTTCGCGCCAATACTGATGACTTGAGCGGTACCGGTTTTGCCTGCAATTTTGTAGTCAAGATCGCGACTAATACCTTTGGCGGTGCCACGAGGGCTGTGTACAACGTCGACCATGGCTTGGTGGACGTAGTCCCAATATTGCTTATCCATCTTAATCGTTGGTGGTTCTTCTGCAGGCACTTGATCTACGCCGTTGATCGCCTTAACTAACCGTGGGGTTTGCACTTCACCGCGACTAGCAATTCGCGCGGTCATAACCGCGAGCTGCAGGGGTGTTGCGAGCATATAACCTTGACCGATACTCACGTTGATAGTGTCACCGTTGTACCAAAACTGACGGCGCTCTCCCTGTTTCCAAGCACGACTTGGCATAATGCCGTTGCGCTCGCCAGGCAGATCTATGCCGGTGAGCACGCCGAGACCGAATTGGTTGCCGTAAGTGGACAGCATGTCGATACCGGTGCGCACGCCAAGTTCATAAAAATAGACATCGCAGGACTCAATGATCGCCTTGGCGAGATCGATGCCGCTGCCGTGACCACCGCGCGCGAAGTTATGGTCGCGCCAAGGTCGCTCAACCCCCTTAAAGTAGAAGAAGCCGTTATCTTGAATTTTGAAGTTAGTGGTCACTGTACCTTTTTGCAGCGCAATCAAACCAAACAGTGGTTTTACCGTTGAACCCGGCGGATATTGCCCACGAATGGTGCGATCAAACAACGGCCTGCTTTTATCGTAGAGCAGGCGGTCGTAATCTTTTTGGCTGATACCGCCAACAAAGAGGTTGGGGTCGTAACTGGGGGCGCTAACCATGGCGAGAATACCGCCCGTTTTGACATCGATGGCGACCAGCGCGCCGCGTTCGCCATTAAAGGCGTCGAGGCCGACGCGCTGCAACTCACTGTCGATAAAAAGCGTTAGATCGTCGCCCGCGATCGGGGCATTTTGCTCGAGCACACGCATAACGCGCCCCAAGGCATTGGTCTCAACCTGCTCGCTGCCCACTTGGCCGAGCAAGCGGTCTTCGTAGAATTTTTCCAGCCCATTTTTACCAATCGAGTCAGTGCCACTGTATTGCACTTTGTCGATGGTCTCACTTTCGGCCTCGTTGATACGTCCGACATAGCCGACCACGTTGGCAAACAATTCCGCTTCGGGGTAGTAGCGATTTAAGCGTGCCGAGGTTTCCGTCCCAAGCAGTCGATGGCCATGCACCGCAAGCGTGGCGCGCTCTTCTTCACTGAGATTAAACTTTAATGTGGTTTGCTCGTACGGGCGTCGCTGTTTTAAACGCTTGCGAAAATTCTCAATGTCGCGCTCTGACACTGTGATTAGCGCGCTGAGGTCACTGAGCAGCTGTTCTAGATTGGCGCTGCGTTCAGGGACTATGGTGAGGTTGAAGCTGGGACGGTTGTCGGCAATAAGCTCGCCGTCACTGGCGTAAATTAAACCGCGGGAGGGGGCGAGTGGGCGAACCAAAACACGGTTGTTGTTAGATTGGGTGGCAAAATCGTCGTGCCGCGATATTTGCAGGTTGAAGTAACGCGCGGCTAGCAGCCCTGATAAAACAAGCGTTATCACTGCCGTGATAAAGAGACGCTGAGCAAACAGCAGACGTTCGCGAGCCGGATCGGAAAAGGCGCGGTCCTGCATCATATTAGTCTGTCGCCATAATCGGTTGCCCTGTCAGCTGCGATGATAGGGGTGATTTGCGTTGATGGTCCACGCGCGATACAGCTGTTCCATCAATACAATTCTTACCAGTGGGTGGGGCAGGGTTAAATCTGACAGCGACCAGCGCAGATCGGCGCGCGCGAGGCACTGGTCGGAGAGCCCATCGGGACCGCCAATAATTAAACATATATCGCGCCCATTCATCTGCCACTCGGCCAAGCGGCCGGCCAGCTTTTCTGTGCTCATACCTTTGCCGAGCACATCCAGGGCGACTACGTAGTCCTGTTCACCAATGGCTTTGAGAAGCGCTTGGCTCTCTTTTTCAATAGCGATTGAGGGCGGCTGGTTTTTGCCGCGCACGGCAAGTGCTATCTCAACAGTTTCAATACGCAACTCGGGAGGCATGCGCTTGCCATATTCGTTGCAGCCAGCGTCCACCCAGCTGGGCATTCGGGTGCCGACGGCGAGAAGTTTAAGCTTCATCTCGCGTCAGTCGTCCTAGCTCAGATCGCCAAGCAGGTGCTGGTCGTCGCCATGATCCGGCGCATCGCCTGGACGCATGGACCAGAGGCGCTCTAGGTCGTAAAACGCGCGGGTAGCGGGCAGCATGATGTGCACAATCACATCACCAAAGTCGACTAGTATCCACTCGGAGGTGTCGTCACCCTCTATGCCGATCATGTCGTAGCCTGCTTTCTTGCCCTCGACCACCACATTGTTGGCCAGTGATTTCACCTGACGGTTTGAGGTGCCGCTGGCAACCACCATGGTATCCATCATGCCTGTAAGCTCGCGCACGTCGAGCGAGACAATGTTTTGCGCTTTAACTTCTTCTAGCGCTGCGATAACAATTTCTTTTAGTGATTGGGTCATATTAAACAGATTACTCGTATAGATGATGTTGTTGAATGTAGTTGACCACCGCCGCTGGGGTGAGGTAGTCAATGGCCTCGCCGCGTTTTACTTTATCGCGTATAGAGGTTGATGAAACTGCCAGCATCGTGAGGTCGCAAAGGTGCAGTTTACCAGTGCTGAGCAGTTTTAGTTGCTGTAAATCGTCGCAGCGGTGTTTTTTTACCCACTCAGCTAAGGCGCCCGTTGTGGGCAACTGGCAGCCTGGCCGCGAAGAGATGATGAGATGGCAGAAGTCTGTCAGTTGCTGCCAGTCGCGCCACGTGTCGAGTGTGGCGAGTACATCGAGGCCGATACAGAGGTAGAGCGGGCGGTCTGGCCCAATTTGTTGGCGCACAGCGCGCAGGGTATCGATGGTGTAGCTTGGACCTTCACGCCGCAGTTCGATATCGTCAGCGACTAATTTGTTATGGTTGGCGATACCTGCTCGCAGCATAGACAGACGATGCTCAGCGGATACTGAGGGGGATTGACGATGTGGCGGCAAGGCGCAGGGCACCATGCGCAAGCTATCGACTTGCAGGAGTTCGGCCAGTTCTATAGCAATGCGCAAATGACCGATATGCACTGGGTTAAAGGTGCCTCCAAATAACGCCACAGACATATTAAAGCCTTATCTGCCCATCGCCGTAGACAACCCACTTCTGACTGGTCAGTCCTTCCAGTCCGACGGGCCCGCGGGCATGTATTTTGTCTGTTGAGATGCCAATTTCGGCGCCCAAGCCGTACTCGAAGCCATCGGCAAAGCGTGTTGATGCGTTCACCATGACGGAACTGGAATCCACTTGCCGCATAAACTGCGCGGCACGGTCAGCGTCTTCGGTGACAATCGCATCGGTGTGCTTAGAGCTGTAGTGATTGATGTGCGCAATCGCTTGCTCAAGCCCAGCGACAATTTTAATGGATAAAATCGGCGCCAAGTATTCCTCGTACCAGTCTTCCTCGCGAGCAGGTTTAGCGGCCTTAATAAGTGCACA
Organism: SAR92 bacterium BACL16 MAG-120619-bin48; assembly: GCA_001438605.1. Classification (GTDB taxonomy): domain Bacteria; phylum Pseudomonadota; class Gammaproteobacteria; order Pseudomonadales; family Porticoccaceae; genus HTCC2207. The sequence continues at coordinate 32,050 of LIDE01000020.1, forward strand.
GGTTTTTTCGCAGCCGCGCAGCTCCACGCCGTGCTCGGCGTAGCGGGCGGCCAGCGCAGGCAGCACGCTGGCGGCAACAGATTCTGCCACTAATAGCGATTCCATGGCGTTACAGACGCCGTAGCGATGTGTCTTGGCGTTCACGGCGATGGCTATAGCTTTGTTTAAGTCGGCCTTGTCGTCGATATAGACATGGCAGTTGCCGTCCAAATGTTTGATCACAGGGACGCGCGCCTCTGCGCTAATGCGCGCAATCAGACTTTTCCCGCCGCGGGGCACAATGACATCAACATACTCGGTCATGGTGATGAGCTCGCCGACGGCTGCGCGGTCAGTGGTATCGATAATTTGGACCACGGATTCGGGTAGGCCCGCGGTGGCGAGCCCTTGCGCAATGGCTGTGGCGATGGCTCGATTTGATTCGATTGCCTCGCTACCGCCGCGCAAAATGGTGGCATTGCCTGACTTTAAACAGAGGCTTGCAGCGTCGATTGTGACATTGGGGCGCGATTCATAAATGATTCCGACCACGCCGAGGGGTACCCGCATCTTGCCGAGTTTAATTCCGCTGGGACGATCCTGCAGATCGGTGATATTGCCAATAGGGTCGGGCAGCTCAGCGACCTGCTTTAGGCCGTCAATCATGGCGCTAATGCGCTCGGGGGTGAGTTCCAGTCGATCGAGCAGCGCGTCATCAAGGCCATTGGCGCGGCCATTTTGCATATCGATGGCATTCGCCGCTAGCAGCGCGTTGTGATTGCTCTGCAGTGCCTCTGCAATGGCATGCAGGGCCTGATTTTTGAGCGCGGTATCGGCAGCAGCAATAATCTGAGATGCCTCACGAGCACGCAAGCCAACTGTCTGCATGTAGTTTTTAATGGTCATAGCAATTCGTCGCATCTAGTCTTTACAAATTCAGGCCGCATTATACGGTTAGGCTAACCATAATGCCTGCCTTTAAATGCAGTTGCTGATGGGTGCTCATAGTCGTAGAGCCGACGCGCCTGCCGCTGGAGTGGCAGACCCTGGTGACAGTTGCGCCATTTGCAGGGGGGTGTTAGCGCGACAAATACTGTCCGGCCAGCTCAGCCAAGGCTTCGATATGCAATGGATCATCATTCAAGCAGGGTATGTAGTGGAACTCTTGGCCACCCGCATCGAGAAAAATATGCCGCGCCTCAACATTAATTTCCTCAATGGTCTCCAGACAATCTGACGAAAATCCAGGACAGATAATCGCAATATGGTTTATCCCTTCGCTCGGCATGGCTTCCACAGTTTTGTCGGTGTAGGGCTGCAGCCAAGGCTCGCGACCAAAGCGCGACTGGAAGGTGGTCATAATTTTATCTTCTGCAAGGCCCATGCGCTCGCGCACCAGTCTCGTGGTTTGATGGCAGAAGCAGTGGTAGGGATCACCTTTGTTGAGGTAGCTTTGCGGCGTGCCATGGTAGGAGAAAACCAATTTATCGGGCTCACCATGAGCAGCAATATGGCGGCGAATACTGTCGCACAGTGCATCGATATAGCCGGTGGATTGCTGGTAACCTCCGATAAAATGCAGTTCCGGCACCCAGCGTGTTTTGGTAAACGTTTGCGCCACAGCATCAAAGGTTGAGCCGGTAGTCGCGCCTGAGTACTGCGGATACAGGGGCAAAACAGTAATGTCGCGGACATTCTGTGCCGTGAGTTCGGCGATCGCAGATTCAATCGACGGGTTTCCATAACGCATGCCCAAAACCACGGGAACATCCTCGCCAAATTTTTGATCGAGAATTTTTTTAACGCCGGCAACCTGCGCTCGGCAGTTAATCAGCAGTGGCGAACCACCCTCAGCCCATACGCTCGCATAGAGTTTGGCGGAACGGCGCGGGCGAATACGCAAAATAATTAGATTGAGAATCATCCACCACAGCAAGCGCGGCACTTCCACCACGCGCGGGTCGCTCAAGAACTCTTTGAGGTAGCGGCGCAGCTCGGCCGTGCGCGGCGCATCGGGCGTTCCCAAATTACACAGCAGCACACCGCGGCGCGGCGAGGGTCCTTTGTGGTCGTACTCGGTTTGGCCTTGGTACTTCATGAAAAGCTCCTGAAATCGGGTTGCACTGGCTGAGATGCGCGAAAGGCTGAGACGATACTGTAAGCCGTTCGGTTAGCCAAATTTTATTCAATCGGGACTATACGCCGATGGCGGCTCGAGAGATTGGTTTTGGCTCTGCCAATCACTGATAAAACCCGTGATAGGGGCGCCTAGGATCAGAAAATCGCAAGAGATCTCCGGAGTAGAGATTGATGGCAAAGGGGCTTTAGGCTTAAAGGATATGTAGCGCTCTGCAATATATCCATAAAGTCCTATATTAGGTACATAAATAGGTAAAAAACCACTTAATGTCGCCAGTATAGCCCTTAATAATTTGTTTGATGAACACAATAAAAACCAAGAAACCTTTGGCGACCCGCTTGGCTACGATGCTGAGACAGTAGGGAATAAATGAGTAAACAGTCACTGCATGAGTCTCAATGGAAAAAGGGACAATTTTAGTCGTGCCGATTTTTACAGCTTAGAAAAGTTAAGTCCCTTGTTTAGCAAAAGAAAGATTGACGACACCCTCGACGCCACGATCGAGCAGGTGTCAAGTTGGCGACAACTCGCTAACGAGTGGGAAGTACCTAAAACATTGCAAGAAGAAATTAACAGCAATCTGCGGCTTAGTCTCCCGTAACGTAATGCCCCGTAACGTAATGTCGCGTAACTTAATAGAGCGCACATAAACAGCAGACTTGATCGCGAAGCACAGACACAGGCCTACCTTTTCTGCAACTTGCAATGGTCAATAAAGCCCCTCGGCCGCGTCTGCGACAGGCGAGGTAAAACCCCTAACATCAGCAAGAGGCATGGCATATAATGCGCGGCTTCTCTGCGGCAGGCCGCAGACGGTATGAATATAAATTTCAGTACAAAATAGGGTAGTCAGCGTGTCAGATAGCAATTTTCTTCAACAAATTCAGAAGCGTAGAACCTTCGCTATCATCTCGCACCCGGACGCGGGCAAGACTACCATCACAGAAAAGTTATTGCTGCTCGGCAATTTGATTCAAGTGGCCGGTACCGTTAAGGGTCGCAAAAGCGACCGCCACGCGACCTCAGACTGGATGGCGATGGAGAAAGAGCGGGGCATTTCTGTAACCTCGTCAGTGATGCAGTTCCCCTATCATGATTGCATGGTCAACTTGCTCGATACCCCAGGTCACGAAGATTTTTCGGAGGATACCTACCGCACTCTCACCGCCGTGGACTCCTCCTTAATGGTCATTGACGGCGCCAAAGGTGTTGAAGATAGAACCATTAAGTTGATGGAAGTTTGTCGGCTGCGTGACACGCCGATCTTTGCTTTTGTCAACAAAATGGACCGTGAAATTCGCGAGCCGATAGAGTTGCTCGATGAAATAGAAGCAGTGCTAAAAATTAAGGCCGCGCCGATAAATTGGCCGATTGGTATGGGTCGAGGCTTTCGCGGAGTTTACAACCTCTACACCGACACCATCCACGTCTATGTGCAAGGCAAGGGTCACACACTCATGGATGATATTCAGATTAAAGGCTTAGACTCACCTGAAGCGCGCGCGGCCCTTGGGTCCTATGCCGCCGACGTCCTCGATGAGCTGGAGCTGGTAAAAGGGGCCACCCACGCCTTCGACATGGAGGAGTTTTTAACCGGCCGTATGACGCCTGTTTTCTTTGGCACGGCGCTGGGGAATTTCGGCGTGCGTGAGATGCTAGATGACTTTGTGCGTTGGGCACCGCAGCCGCAGGCGCGTGAAACCGCCAACCGCGAGGTGGTTGCCAGCGAGCAAAACTTTAGTGGCTTTGTATTTAAAATTCAGGCCAATATGGACCCCAAACACCGCGATCGCATTGCGTTTTTGCGCATCTGTTCGGGTAAGTACACGCGCGGAATGAAGATGCATCATGTGCGCACGGGCAAGTCTGTGCGCATCGCAGACGCCTTTAGTTTTAAAGCGGGCGAGCGCATTTCGCTCGAAGAAGCGGTGGCGGGCGATATTATTGGTCTGCACAACCATGGTTCGATTCAAATCGGCGACGCATTTACCGAAGGGGAAGATCTCAAGTTCACCGGCATTCCACACTTTGCCCCCGAACTGTTTAAGCGCATTCGACTCACCGACCCTCTCAAAGCCAAGCAGCTGCAAAACGGTATTCGGCAGCTGTCGGAAGAGGGCAGCACGCAGGTATTTTTCCCCTTTCGCAATAACGATATTATCGTTGGCGCGGTGGGCCAATTGCAGTTTGAAGTGGTCGCCTATCGACTTCGCGAGGAGTACGGTGTAGACGCGATTTATGAAGCGGTAAATGTGCATTCTGCCCGCTGGGTTGACTCAAAAGACAGCAAAAAATTAGAGTCCTTCAAAGACAAAACACAAGATAACTTAGCTGTGGACGGCGGTGGGCATTTAACCTATCTTGCTCCGACGCGAGTCAACCTATCACTGGCGGAAGAGCGCTACCCCGAGGTTGTGTTTAGAGCAACTCGAGAACATTAATTCGAACATGATCCTTGATAAGAAAAATAGAAAGAGGGTGTTATGACTAAGAAGCAAGTCAGTGTTAGCCAAGATCAGACACCAGTGCATCTGCGCGCCAATCGCAGTGCCTTTGCCCAGTGGTTTGGTCGCACGGTGCTCGATGTTTTTGGCTGGCGCGTTGTGGGTGAACTGCCAAATTTGGAGCGCGTGTTGGTCATTGGTGCCCCGCACACCTCGAATTGGGATTTTGTCTATGCGATGGCTGCGATTTTGGGTTTAAACCTGAAACTGCGATGGCTCGGTAAGCACACCATTTTCAAATTTGGTGTGACTTGGTTTATGAACTGGCTGGGTGGTATCCCCGTCAATCGTGGCAAGCCAGAGTCGATTGTAGAGAATGTTGCCCGTCTGGTTGAGCGCGACAAAGGTATTATTATCGGCATAGCGCCTGAAGGCACGCGCAAGAAAGTTGAAAAGTGGAAAACAGGCTTTTTGCGTATTTCTACAGCCCTCGATTGTCCGCTTTTTCTGGTGGGTTTAGATTTCCCGAACAAACTTATCGTGCTTGATCAGCTGTTTTACCCGACCGGCGATAACGACGCGGATATCGCCACACTCAAGGCCTTTTATGGTAAATACACAGGCAAATATCCCGACCAGTTTTAAATGCCGGGCCGCTGCGGAACGATTCGGATTAGCGCAATTTCTCTGGTTGTTTGAGCGCTCTTTTTATAAGCTCTTGCTATGACCTTTATCGTTACAGTAGTACTTACTTTTCTTTTAATCTGTGCCGCGCTGCTGGTGTTTCACTATGCAGGTGTGCCGGTTTATCGTGTCGATGCGACCAACGTGCAGGTGCTTTTGCAGTCGGTCCTGAATGAAACGGCCACCGAAGATGACTGGGACGTGTTTATCGCTGTCCCTATCCACAGCGACCCAGAGTTGGATAAAATACGTCTTCACTGCGCGGCGCTGGCGGCCCATGATATGGCAGTTCGCCAACAGCGGATTCAATTTTCCGCCAGTGGGCGCAAACAAATTGAAGCTATGCTGAATGAAATAAAGACTAAATTATTGACACAGACGGAGCAAAATCATGACTGAAAACACATCACCGATTGCCCGATTTTTGGTTGTCTCCGCCGCATTTGTTATCGTTGTCTCGGGATTAAAAATGGCGGGTTCTCTGCTGGTCCCGTTCTTGTTGGCGGTTTTTATCGCCATGATTGTATCGCCGCTACTCAACGCATTAAAAAATCGTGGCATGCCCGGCGGTATATCTATCCTTGTGATTGTGTTGCTTATTCTTCTTGTTGGACTTGGCTTAATGGCCGTTGTTGGTTCCTCCGTCGACGATTTTCGTCAAGATATACCACTTTATTCGGCAAAACTGTCAGTCATGAGCGACAGCGCTCAACAGTGGCTGACTGCGCACGGCATTGAAATCGATCGGCAGCAGTGGCAGGCAAGTTTTGATCCGAGTGTGGTCATGTCGTTAGCGGGCAGTACTTTAGCCTCGTTTGGCGGCGTGATGACCAATGCCGTGATGATCTTACTGACCGTTATTTTTATCTTGGCGGAAAACGTTGGTTTCAGCGAAAAGCTGCGGTTAGCGCGAGGAAAAGAGGCGTCACACACCTGGTTAAAGACGTTTTCTGAAAGCGTTAACAGTTATCTTGCGATTAAAACCGGCATCAGCTTGATCACCGGTGTGCTCATATTTCTTTGGTTGACTATTTTAGGCGTCGATTACGCTGTTCTCTGGGGATTGGTCGCATTTCTACTGAACTTCGTCCCTAACGTTGGCTCCATTATCGCAGCAGTTCCCCCAGTGTTATTGGCAGCGGTGCAATTGGATCTCTTTACCGCCAGTCTCACCTTGGCCGGATTTGTCGCTGTCAATTTAGTGATGGGCAATGTTGTTGAGCCGCGCTGGATGGGGAAAGGGTTAAATCTGTCGCCGCTGGTCGTATTTGTCTCTTTGGTGCTTTGGGGCTGGGTACTCGGGCCTGTGGGTATGCTGCTCTCCATTCCGCTGACAATTATGATCAAAATCGCTTTAGAGAATCAGCCAGAGACCCGCTGGATTGGTGTGCTGCTGGGGTCGGGACAGGCGCTTGAATCATTTGATGTCACGCATCGGAAAGATGGTGCCGTCGAACTGCCTGCAGGCGAAAAGGCCTCTGAGTAAGGATTGTCGCGGCCCATTCCTTCTCAATTGGATAACCACGCGAAATTTTTAAAAAACCAAAATGCGTACTAGCTCAGTGGATTTTTGTCGACAGAAGCCATTGCAGGCAGTCACCACCGCTCAGCGATATGGCATTTCGTAAACCATTCGGCAACAAGCAAAAATCTCACCTACTATTAAAGCCGAACTAAACGGATTTAATAAGGGTAAACATGAGGTTTAAAATAATTGCGGCTTTGTCGCTTGTGCTCAATTTAGGGCTGCTAACGCATATTTTCGCGGGCCAATCTTTGACCGACTCTACAGTCGATAACCGAATAGGGTTATCAGACCAGACCACCCAATCTCTCAGCCCATCGCAGCGCGACCAAGTATTTATCGATCAGCTCGTCGGCAGAGGATTGGACTCACATCAGGTCAACCTCCTAGTGTTTGACAAGCTCCAAACCGAACTTTTGGGAGTGCAGACGGACAATGACAGCTACTGGCTACCGACAAGTTCCAGCGACAATGCCGCCTCACTGCAGCAACAGCTAAAGGCTGAAAGGGCACTGCGACTGAGGTTGACAGCGTTATTGGGAGAGCAGGCACGCTATGCACTGGCCTTCCAGCAGGTCTTTAGGCCGTTCGCGTCACAGATGGACTTCCTGACCTCGGAAGATCAAATAGCACTTCGAGAAAGCCAACTTCAGCAACAGATTAGCGTCCTAAGCAACAGCGAGCCAGGCTCAGAGGGCTCTCCGACCGCCGCTGGGCTGTCACTGCAAGCCTTTTCCGGCGTGCTGCACGAGCAGTCGATCAGCGAAATACTGGGCCCAGACGAGACATTTGAGTACAGTCTTCGCTACTCCCCCTTGGCCGACCAGCTTCGTTTGAGTGGCGTAGTGTTTACTGAACCCGCATTTCGTCAGGTCTACGGCATACTGGCAAAGACTCAGAACTCTGCGCAACTGGGCAAGCCCAACCCGCAAGCACTCATTGATCAGCGCAACCAGTTGACCCAACTTTTGGGAAAAAATAATACAGTTAAGGTACTGGCTGCACTGGACAAACGCTTTAAAAACTTGCAGATCGCCGGGCAAGACTACGATTTAACTCAAGAACAGCTTTTGGCTGCCTATGAAATTATTTCTGACAGTGAGATGGCAATGATTGAGGGCTATTTTGTCCGCAAGATAAACGCTGAAGAGGGCATTAATTTGATTCGAATCGCTGCGCGCAACCGAGAATCGCAGCTGATAAATCATTTCGGAGAAGATGTGGCGCGAGAGTTAATGGCCAAGTTTAGTCGTGGTTATAGCGCTGGGATAAGCGCGGATGGAATTGTCTCGCGACAATAGTGAAATTGTATTGGGCATTTTTTGGGCTACCTGTAAAATGTCGCCGATAACAAAGTGATATTGTCGATTTTAAACAGGAGTTTGACGCTTGAAGAAATTAACCCATCTTTTTGAACGAAATGTTGCTTGGGCCAATGAGATCAAGGAGAAAGATCCTGATTTTTTTGCCCAGCTATCCAAGCAGCAAGCCCCAGAGTATCTATGGATCGGCTGTTCTGACAGCCGCGTGCCAGCGAACCAGATAGTTGCGCTGCCTCCCGGTGAGGTCTTCGTGCATCGGAATATAGCCAACGTTGTTGTTCACACCGATTTAAATTGCCTCTCAGTCATTCAATTCGCTGTCGATGTCCTAAAGGTGAAACATATTGTCGTTTGCGGCCACTACGGTTGCGGTGGCATTAAAGCAGCGATGAATAACGAAGAGCATGGTTTGATTGATAACTGGTTGCGTCACATTAAAGATGTTGACCGTTTTCACACTGAAGAGCTGGATGCGTTAGAGCATCATGATCGCTTGAACAGACTCTGCGAACTCAATGTTCTTGAGCAAGCCGCCAACGTCTGTAATACCAGTGTGGTGCAAAATGCTTGGAAAAATGGCGCCGATCTATCAGTGCATGCGTGGATCTACAGCATTAAGAATGGGCTATTAAGAGATCTAAATCTGTCAGTGTCATCTTGCAAAGAGCTAGAAGAGAAGACCGCCTAAACAGCCTTTTTTTCCTCGTCAATGGGTCCAGAAATGCTCTTTGCCACTGTCGCCGAGAGCATTCTCCTTACTTCATCCTTCCAACAAGAGTGCGTGCACAAAAAAGCCCCAGTGTTAACTGAGGCTTAAATGTGGTGCCCGGTCTCGGACAAGACGCGCTGCGTCTTGGGCGTCTTCGTCAGCGAAGACGGGGTGAAACCCTGAGCGCTTGCGCGAACCAATCTAACCAAGGTTTCCTTGGTTCGACCGCCGAAAGAGAGCGTGTACAAAAAAGCCCCAGTGTTAACTGAGGCTTAAATGTGGTGCCCGGTCTCGGAATCGAACCAAGGACACGAGGATTTTCAATCCTCTGCTCTACCAACTGAGCTAACCGGGCGTCGCAATCTAATTTCTAGCAGGCTGCGAGAGGCGCGTATTAAAGCGTCTGAATTGCGGTTCGTCAAGGGATTATTCGGTCGGTGGAACGTATCCTTCTGCTTGATCAACCTCTTCTCCTGCAAAGAACTTTTCACGCTGCTCCGAGAGGTAGTTTCGCGAGGTTAAGTCCATCATATTAAGGCGCATTTCATTGATTAGCGTCGTTTGGTGAGTCATCCAGTCAGCCCATGCTTGCTTGGAAACATGCTCAAAAATCTCCTGACCTTTGGGGCCTGGAAACGGCGGCATATCGAGCCCGGGAAGTTCCTGCTTAAGTTTGCGACAAAAAACCATACGCGCCATAACATACCTCTATTTTTTGGTTACTTGTGCGCCACTGAACTGACGTTCTCCAGCAGCGCTTTGATGGGGGCCGGCATTCCCAATGATAGCGGCTTCCGCGGGTTATACCAGACTTGATTGCTTGCTTCCGCGACATTCGCCCTGATGTGCGCAGAGTTTACCCTCGTAAGCATGACGGGTTGGTAGTCGAGGTGAAAATGGCTAAAGGTATGGCGCTGAGGTGGCAGCAGCTCATAGCCTTCACTCTCGATGGCCAGCGCCCTTAAAACCTCTGGCATGCTGTCGAGGGTTTCACACTGGGGAAATACCCACAGGCCGCCCCAGAGACCAATGGGAGGATTTTGTGTCAACAGCAACGCGCCCTCATCATCAGCAATCAGCAAAAAGAGGGTGGTGCGCACAGGGAGCTTTTTCGTGGGTTTTTTGCCGGGATAGTCCTGCGGATTACCTTGTCGAAAGGCTTGGCAGCTCTCTGATAAAGGACACTGGACGCAGTTGGGCGATGAGCGCGTACACAGCGTGGCGCCAAGATCCATCATTGCCTGAGTGTAGTCGGCGATACGCTCATAGGGGGTCAATGTTTCGGCGATCAACCAGAGTTTCTCAACCACATCACTTTTCCCTGGCCAACCCTCTGTTGCACTGTAGCGCGCCAGCACTCGTTTGACATTGCCGTCTAATATTGTGGCTTGGTGCTGAAAGGCGATAGAGCTGATAGCACCAGCCGTCGAGCGCCCAATACCGGGTAGATCGCAGAGCTGCGACACTGTGTCTGGGAACTGACCGTTGAGTTCGCTCACGACGATTTGGGCGGTTTTGTGCAAGTTTCGTGCGCGGGCGTAGTAGCCTAAGCCTGTCCAGTGGTGAAGCACCTCATCGAGAGGGGCTTCGGCCAGTGCTTGTACATTAGGGAAGCGCTGCATAAAGCGCTCGAAGTAGGGAATTACTGTGGCGACTTGTGTCTGTTGCAACATAATTTCCGATAGCCACACCCGATAGGGGCTTATGTCCTGCTGCCACGGCAGGTTGCTGCGACCGTGAAGGTCGAACCAGTTGAGCACTGCCTGCTGAAATTGGCTTGTTAGCATGGTCGGGCTAGCCGTCACTTAGTGTTTTTTTCAAAAATATTCTTCAGCAAATTTTTAACCGGATCGGGTTCCTCTTCTTTGCCATCAACTGTGACAGGGGTTTTGAACAGCTGTTTGCCAAGATTTTCAAGGACGGTGTTTTTCAGCAGATCGTTGATCAACTTTTGATCGGGTTTGCAGCTGGTTTTGCCGCTGCCGTCGAAGCTGCCACTGCAGATGAAGGGCAGATTGCGGTTCTGCAGTTTTTTGTTCACGGGGCAGCCATTGGGGCCGGTAGTCGCGCCATTGACTCGCGCGTTGGCGGTCAGACTGAAGCGCTTGGGCAAAAGCTCGACAGTGCCCTTAGCGGCGATGGCAATATTACCTGTCGCGGTTTTTAGGTCGCTGAGCAGAAGGTTGCCTTTGTCAAGGTTAAACTGGCTCGTCAATGTCTCTAGCTGAGTGCCTTTTGCCCATGTTTTATCCTCGTTGCCACCGCTAAAGAGCGCGGCGGCACTGCAGAATGTCTCTTCGGCGTTCAGACTCGAGTAGCTGGGCGCTGCGACAGTAAGTTGGCCGCCGCCCAGCAGAGATTGAACAATGGTGTCGCCATCGTTGCCTGACCCTTGCAGCGTCGCTTCCACACTGAGTACGCCGCTGACTTCACTGCTCTCGGCAATAATCGGCAACGCTTGGTCTAGGTCAATATTGGCCACGGATGTTTGCAGGTTAAAGACAGGTTTGGCAGGGCGCATATCGAGCCGTCCAGTGCCGTTGACGTGGCCGCCAAACAGGTCGGCATTAAAAGAGCTGAGCCGCAAAACCTTTTGATTGCCAAATAGATTGAGATAGATATTTTTCACGGCGAATTGGTCAAATTCGATTTGCCCTAGGGAAAGCTCCATTTGGCTTTGTCCGAGCCAAAGTGCAAAGGGCAGCGCCAGTGGCGCGAACAATCCGCTGTTTTGATCGCTCGGGGCTGCGTCGCTGGCAAGATAGTTGGCCGCGGCGAAATTGTTGCCGTTCACGCGAAGTATCAAGCTGCGCTTGGCGTGCTCAATGCGTGTGTTTATGGTGAAGGGCTGATTGTCGAGGTTGAGCTGTGTGGCAATGGTCGAGATGTCAGCGGTGTTGACGTTGAAATTGCTGTTGAAGTTTATCTCAGTGAGAGCTTGGGCCGACGCCATTTTAGGTATCTGTAGCGTGGGGAAGGCTTTTTGTAGCGATTTTAGTTGTTCAATAAGGTTAAAGTCGCTGCTCTTTATGGTGCCGTTAATCTCGGCGAGAGGATTTTCTGGGTTTCGCGTTTCGACGGTGAATTGCCCGACCAATGCCAGCTGGTTGAGCGCAAGTTCAAGTCCATCAACCGAGATTTTAGTCAAGGTGTGATCGCTTACGTCTAATGCTACCTCTGCATTTGCCCGAATATCGACAGCATTAAAGACGGTCGCTGTGAGGGCGAGTGGAAACTGCTCGCCCTCCAGTGAGAGGTTGCGAATGGTGGCATTGACGTTAGTCAGGGTTAAGAGCGGTTGGCTTGGCGCCGCAGGCTGTAAAACGATTTTGGAATCGCTGATGCGCACTGTGTCTAAGGGTATTTTCTCGGCGGCACGGTCAAACTGGAGCAGCTCGCGCCAGTTGATAGCCAGCGTCAATTCACCAATAGTGCCTGCGGCTTTCTCTAAATAACGAAATTCTACCTGCTGAACTTTTATGCCTACTTGCGGGAAAAACTGCCAAGCTAAATCGCCATCCAGTGACAGCACCAGCCCCTGATCTGCGGCGGCTGTCTTGATCTCCGGTTTGTAATCATTGAGATCGACAACCGCGACCAGATAGATAATCCCTAACACTACCACGATGACCGCAGTCAGTACGGTTCTGATCAACCACTTTATAAGCACACCCAAAATGTCACCTTACGCTTTTATGCGTTCACTATTTTAGAACTGATATCGTAAACCAATGGTCAGATTACGTCCCGCCTCTGGCGCAATTTCGCGCAAAAATGAAGTGGCGTTGCGGATATCGCGATCGGTGAGGTTTTGCCCCTGAATAAAGATAGACCAGTTGGGCTGATTATAGGACAAGGAGGCATCCAGCCTAGTATAGCCGAGGGTGCTCATCTGATTTTCGCCGGCATTGTTTTGCGCGGCTGCGCGAGTGATGTTGAGAGCAGCGCGCCAATGGTCGCTTTCAACAACATAGCTGGCGCGAATCTTGGCGGGCGGTAACCGTGGGATATCGCGGTTTGACCCTGCCGTAAATTGGCCGCGAACAAGATCTGCTTGCAGTTCAATACTCTGGGAATCGGAAAGCTGATAGCTGCTCTCAAGTTCAATCCCGCTGAATGTGGCATCACGCTGCTCAAAAAGATAACAGGTGATAGCGTCAGTGTATTCGTCCAAGCTGTTAGAGAAATCCGCCAGTGCTGACGAGCAGGCTTGCAGTCCTTCAAAACCCATATCCTCCAAGTCATGGCTCAAAGAAAGGCCAGTGTCTTGTTGGAAGATAAAATTGCTGAACTGATTGTGGTAGACACTGCCTCGAAACGTTAGCAGGCTCTCTTCGTCACCCTCATACACCCAGGTTAGTTCAATAATGTTGGATGATTCACCGCTGAGGCGCGTGTTGCCGATTTCATAGCTATTGGTGGCCACATGAGTGCCTAGGGTTAATAGCTCCTCTGCCGCGGGGGCACGCTCACTGTGGGCTAAGGTCAGGCTCAGACGGTGGTGTTCGCTGAGGGGTGCAATCCAGCTGGCACCGATATTGACGCTATCGTGATCAAGAGACAGCGATTGGTCTGCCATCTCAATTTTTTGACGATCGAAACGGATGCCAACTTCGAGGTTGTTGTCGGCAATCGCGGTTTCTTCAAGCCAGTAGAGTCCCTGTCGCGACGTTGTTGAGGCTGGAATAAAAGACTCTTCGCCACTGCTGCCAAAATCCCGCGAGCTGACTTGCAAACCCATGGTGCCAAACCAGCCGGCTCGCTCAAGATGGGTAAGCTCTGCGCGTAATTCTCGGCTCTGGGCTTCAATCGTTGAAGAGATGGCTCTGTCGCCTGTGTCGAGATCAAATTCTTGCTCTTTGTGCTGGTAGTCGGTGTAGCTGACATCAACATTCAGACGATCAAAGAAATCTCCCAGGTTACTTAGCAGCAGTTTTCCCTGATAGCTGGTTTGCTGCATATCGATGCGCACCACAATATCGTCGTGGCCGACATCGGAATCTTCGCTGTGGGCACCATGGCTGGCGGGCGGCAGGCCGTAGTTGTTGTCGAGATGGCTGACGCTAAAGCCCATTACACTGTTGCCTTGAACCCACGACGCGCCTGCAGAAAGTGAATCTGCACGGGCGTCACTGTTGGCAATAAAGCCGTTGCTACTATCACTGTCATCGAGATCGGCTAGGCCCGGAATTTTGACATCGTTGCTGTCGCGACTGACGCCATCGAGATGCAGGTTGAGCGGACCATTGCCCGCATCAAACCGAGCGACAGTGGCGACACCGTCGTTACCGCTGGAGTAGCGCGATTCGAGGGCACCTTCGATACCTTCAAAAGCGCTGAGATGAATACGGTTGTCGATTACGTTGACAACACCGCCAATAGCGCCGGGACCGAAACGCAGTGTGGCCGGCCCGCGCAATATTTCGATGCGCTCAGCCAGCAGCGCTTCCGTGGCGATAGCATGGTCGGGGCTGATGTCTGACGCATCACCCACCGACGAGCTATTTTGCAAAATCTCAATGCGTTTTCCGCCAAGTCCGCGGATCATCGGAATGCCCACCCCTGGTCCGAAGGAACTGGAGGCAATGCCAACTTGGTTTTGCAGTGTATCGCCAAGGGTCGCCGCGGCGTCCCGCTGCAATTCGTCACCTGCGATAACGTTAAACGAGCCCGCAACTTCCTGGGCGCTTTTTTGGTGTGCGGAGGCGCTAATGATGATTTCTTCAATATTATTGTTGGCAAATGCTGGTACGGTAAAAGGTAGCATTGCACAAGAAATCGCCGTCAAAGATAGGGCAACGTAAGGATGTGATTTCATAATTTTCTCTTCGCTTCAAATTCTAAGGAGCCTGCTAAAAATAATTCCAGCAGTCGGTAAACTAGGATTTAAATAACAAGCGAAGCGGGCGGTGCGCGTGCGAGGTGAGTTTTTCTTTCATTGCAGCCGCAATGGGGTGTGCTGAGAGTAATGTGAGAAAGAGGAACAAAATCCGGTTTGGCAAGGCTGTTGACCGCACCGACAATGACGGCGGAATCGTGGACGACACAAACGCTGCAAGCGGCATTGCTGTGCTGATTGTGATTGTGCGCGCTGGCGATCACCGAGCTGGCTGCTAAAGCCAAGCTGAGAACGATTGCGGCTACCCATTTATAGTTATTCATGGTGCAAAGTGTATCAGGTAATTGTTTCGAAAATCTAGTTCATTTGCGGTTATAATGCGGCCTCAAAATGAGCTGCTGGAGAATGTCATGGCTGATCGCATCGCGACGGTAACACGGAATACACTTGAGTCTCAGATAACCGTCACGGTTAATCTGGATGGCACGGGTAAAGCAAATTTTGCTACCCCCGTACCCTTTCTCAACCACATGCTTGACCAGATAGCGAGACACGGGCTGGTAGATCTTGATATTCATGCGGTGGGCGACACTCACATTGATGACCACCACACAGTTGAAGATATTGGTATCACCCTCGGAATGGCGGTGGCCAAAGCCATTGGCGACAAAAAAGGCCTGACCCGCTACGGCTCAGCGTACGTTCCACTGGACGAAGCGCTGTCTCGGGTGGTGATGGATTTTTCCGGTCGTCCAGGCTTGATTATGAAAGCCGATTTTGTCCGCAGCCATGTCGGTGATTTTGATGTCGATCTGACGCGGGAATTTTTCCAAGGGTTTGTCAATCACGCGCTAGTAACCTTGCACATCGACAACTTGCGCGGCGCCAATGCTCACCACCAAGTTGAGACCATTTTTAAAGCCTTTGGCCGCGCCCTGCGTGTGGCTGCCAGCGAAGATCCAAGAATGGTCGGCGTTATGCCATCGACCAAAGGCACTCTTTAATCTCGCTGCTTTTGGCGCGGGTGTTAGTGGAATAACAAAGTAATCTCTATGAGCGATTTTCGAAGTCATATTGCTGTGATCGACTACGGCATGGGCAACCTCCACTCGGTTGCCAAAGCGCTGGAACATGTCTGTCCTGGCGCGAAAGTGTCGATTACTGCCGATCCCGCCGTTGTTGAAGACGCCGACCGCGTGGTCTTTCCTGGTGTCGGTGCTATTCGCGACTGTATGGGTGAAATTCGTCGGCTCAACGTGGGCGATGTGGTCAGTCAGGCGATGAAAACCAAGCCAGTGCTGGCGATCTGCGTCGGTATGCAGGCGCTGATGGAGCACAGTGAAGAAAATGGCGGTGTCGATTGTCTTGGGCTACTGCCGGGGCGCGTTAAATTTTTTGGCAACCAGCATGTCGATGCCGCAGGGGCCAAGCTCAAAGTTCCGCATATGGGTTGGAACAATGTTCACCAAACCATTGATCATCCGCTGTGGCAGGGTATCGACCAAGACAGCCGCTTTTATTTTGTTCACAGCTATTTTGTGGCGCCAAGCGAGCCGCAGCATATTGCAGGCCGCTGCGACTATGGGGTTAATTTTGCTGCCGCGCTGAGTTACAACAACCTTTTCGCTGTGCAATTTCACCCAGAGAAAAGCGCCGATGCCGGACTCCAACTACTGCGCAATTTTTGCCATTGGATGGGCTGAAGACCATGGAGCAATCCTCTGAGCAAGTGCTGATTGCGCGACTCAACAGCGAAACCGCAAAGATCTCGTGGCATGACTTGCAGACACATTATGCCGCGGGCAATGTTCTCGCCGTTGCAGAGCAGGGCGATTTAATTCAAGTGGCTGTGGCACTGCATAACGACAATACAGCGCGGGTGAAGCAGTGGCTCGCAGAGCACGTGGTTTTTCACGTTAGCGATCAGCAGGCCCTTGATTGGCATGAACAAAACACCCTTGTCTGGGCTTTGGTTATTCCACCCTTTGTCCTGGTTCAGGCGGTTGCGGCGCAGGCCTTTACATCGCCGCGAGACAGCCGTTCACTCAATTAAAAAAGCAGCAGCAAAGGAGTTGTAGAATGTATTTAGAACTGACTGAAGAACAACAATTTATCCAGCAGACAGCGGCGCGATTTGCTGCCGATGAGCTGCTGCCAGTCTCAGAGATACTCGACCGTGGCGAGGGGCGCGACTTACTTCTCACCAATCTGCAAAAACTCGCCAATCTCGGTTTTATGGGCCTCAATATTGACAGCGATTATGGTGGCACCGAAGCGGGCTCGGTAGCCTTTAGTGTGGCGCTGACTGAACTGGGTCGCGGCTGCGCCTCCACAGCGGTGACCGTCTCAGTTACCAATATGGTTGCTGAAGTGATTCAGGCCTGTGGCACCGAGCAGCAAAAACAGCACTATCTGCCCAAACTCTGCTCGGGCGAGTATCCCGCAGGAGCCTTCTGTCTCACCGAATCAGGTGCCGGTTCCGACCCCGCAGGCATGAAATGTCGCGCCACTAAAGAGGGCAATGACTGGCTGTTGAATGGCACCAAGCTCTACATCACCAGCGCCGAATTCGCAGGATTGTTTGTTGTCTGGGCAGTCACAGACCCTCAGGCCAAAAAAGGTAAAGGTATTACCTGTTTCCTCGTTGAAGCGAGTAATCCTGGCGTTGTTATCGGCAAAACGGAACAAAAAATGGGGCAGAAGGGCTCCTCTACTAACGAAGTGATTTTCACCGATTGTCGTGTCTCTGCAGAGGCTATTTTGGGGCAAGAAAATCAGGGCTTCAAAATTGCTGTGGGTGAGCTGGCGGGTGGGCGCATTGGCGTCGGTTCGTTTGCCCTTGGTATAGGCTTGGCGGCCATGGATTACGCGCGCCGGTATTTAACTGAACGCCAGCAATTTGGCCAGCCCCTGTCTAACTTTCAAGGCTTGCAGTGGCAGCTGGCAGATGCCTACACCAACCTGGAAGCAGCGCGATTATTGTTAATGCAAGCAGCGTCACGCAAAGAGCGCGGCTTGAGTTTTGCCAAAGAAGCGTCGATGGCGAAAGTATTTACCAGCGAAAAAGTGAACGCGGCCTGTTACACCGCGTTGCAGATGTTGGGCGGAAATGGTTACAGTGCTGAATATCCGCTTGAGCGCTGGTCGAGAGATGCGCGTATAACCAGTATCTACGAGGGTACCAGTGAAATTCAGCGGATTATTATTGCCCGCGAATTATTATCAGAGATTATCTAGGAGTCGATTATGAATTTGAACAATAAAGTAGCCGTCGTCACCGGCGGTGCATCGGGCTTGGGTCGTGCAGCGGCACAGGCGCTGGTTGAGCGCGGGGCAACAGTGGTTATTTTTGATATGAATGCAGCGGCGGGCGAGACTGCGGTGCAAGAGCTGGGAGCATCAAAGGCGCGGTTTATGAAGCTTGATGTGTCCAGCGGGGCAAATGTTGAGGCGGCTTTTGCACAGATTGTCAGTGACCTTGGTCGTGTGGACGTCTGCGTTAACTGCGCCGGTATTGGCATCGCCGTCAAAACCATTAGCCGCGAGGGCATTCCCCACGATCTCGATCTCTACCGCAAAGTGATTGAAGTCAATTTAATTGGTACCTTTAATATCGCCCGTTGCGCTGCCGCCGCGATGGCGCGCAACACGCCCGATGAGAAATCTGAAAAAGGTGTCATCGTTAACACTGCATCTATTGCTGCGTTCGATGGCCAAATGGGGCAGGTCGCCTATTCGTCAACCAAGGGCGGTATCGTCGGAATGACTCTGCCGATGGCGCGCGACTTGGCCTCCGAGGGCATTCGCGTGAATACCATTGCTCCAGGTGTTATGGCGACGCCGCTGATGATGGGCATGCCGCAAAATGTGCAAGATGCGATTGTGTCAAATATCCCCTTTCCCAAGCGCCTTGGTGACCCCGCCGAGTTCGCCCAGCTGGTGGTGCATATTGCCGAAAACAGCTACCTGAATGGCGAGACCATTCGCCTCGACGGCGGCGTGAGAATGCAACCGCGCTAAAAAGGCAAAAGGCCTCAAACATGACGTCAGTCCAATCATCGCTTAAATCCCAGTGCCGCTCCTTGAGTGGCCATGGATTCAGTAAACCAGCAGCTGTGCTGGCAGAGATTGCGGATTGGTGCAAACAGCACGATTGTGAGTTTGAAGCCTATGGCAGCGGTGATTTAATTGAGTCGTTTGAACGCAAAATAGCCGATTTACTCGGCTTCCCTGCGGCGCGTTTTATGCCTAGTGGTGTGTTGGCTCAGCTGACAGCGCTGCGAATCTGGAGTGATCGGTCGGGCTGCTCGCATTTCGCCATGCATCCTACCTCGCATATCGAACTGCACGAAGAGTCCGGCTATCGTCACCTCTATGGTCTTACCGCTACCTTAGTGGGTCCGCGTAAATCGCCACTGTTGGCAGACCATTTTGACGCGTTAACAGAGACCTTCTCAACCCTGCTTATTGAACTGCCAATCCGTGAGGCAGGCGGGCAGTTGCCCACTTGGGAGGCGTTGGAGGCACTCAAGCACAGCGCTAAAGCCAGAGGTGTGCGCCTGCATCTGGACGGTGCGCGCCTGTGGGAAGCTAAACAATTTTACAATCGCGAGTACAGCGAGATCTGTGCCGGTTTTGATTCTGTCTACGTCTCCTTTTACAAAGGTATTGGCGCTCTGCCTGGCGCTATGTTGCTAGGGCCAGAGGATTTTATTGCTGAGGCTAAGTTGTGGCAGCGGCGGGCGGGTGGAACCTTGCAGACGCTGGCCTCTAATGTGGCCTCGGCAGCGATGAAATTTGATAGCGCTATCGCACGGTTTCCCGCTTATTTCGCTCGAACAATCAGTCTGGTTAAGGCTATAGAAGGGCTCGACGATCTTGTGATTATGCCTCCTCTTCCGCAGGTTAATATGTTGCATATTTATTTGCCCTGCACACCAGAACGGGCCGACGCGGCTCGCGATCAGATTGCTGCGGAATTTTCGCTGTGGTTGTTTAACAAGGCTAATCAGGGCGATAGCGCGAACAGTTGTTATTTTGAGTTGTATATTGGCGAGGCGTTGATGGATATCTCTGACCCGCTGGCAGCACACGTCTTTGCGCGCCTCCTAGCGATTATCCGCGCTGGCTAACCATTCCATCACGGCACTGCGGTCGCCGCGAAATACCACCCGCTCTTTGCGCTTTTCGAGCTGATAAATATACATGGGATCGTAATAATCTTGAGTGAGCGCCGTGAGCCAATCGCGGTGACTGGCAAACTTGTCCTCTGCTTGCCGTGCAATAGCGGCTTCCATTAAGGCCAAAATTTCCTTCGTTCTCTGTCCGCCAAGACGTTTTTGCACACGCATAAGGCTGTCGATTAAGTACTGCGCAAACGCGTGCTCGGCCCTTTCAGAGCCCTCGGCTATTTCAGAGCCTTCGCCGCTCGCGCTGTAAAAAGCCAGTGTCTGCTGATGGCGCTCGACCACATACTCTTGCCAAAGCTTTTCAATGCGCTCTGCGAACGGGACTTCAATCACCACGCGCGGACTCTGTGCCATTTTATCGGCTAAACAGGGAGGCAAGTGGCGCCCACCAATACTGCGACTTTCGTCCTCAAGTACCACTGTTCGATGGGGGTGTTGGGCTTCGACGCGAAGAAGATCGATGGCAACTCTATTTTCGAAATCAATTTGTGCGGGCTGGCCGTCGAGAGGACGTCCAAAACTTGAGCCCTTGTGGTTTGCCGCGCCCTCAAGATCGACCGCATTGGGCAGCTGACGAATAATGTCGGTTTTGCTGGTGCCGGTCATGCCGGAGAGAATCAGTAATTGGCCCTGAGTGCAGAAGTCATTGATATAGTTCAATAAAAATCCGCGCAGCGACTTAAAACCGCCCTCAACCTTTGGGCAGATGATGCCTGCGTCAGCCAACCAGTCCTGACTAAGTTGAGAGCGCAACCCGCCGCGGGCGCAATAGAGTACCGCCGAGGGATTTTCTGCCATAAACGCGCGCCACGCATCAATGCGCTGATCTTTAAGTGCACCCGTCACTAAGCTGTGGCCCAGTTTTATCGCCGCGGCTTGCCCCTGCTCTTTGTAGCAAATACCGACACGGTGGCGCTCTTCATTGCTCATCAAGGGCAAGTTGACCGCACTAGGCAGCGCGCCCGAGGCAAACTCAATGGGTGCGCGCACATCAATCATCGGAGTGTCTGCGATCAGCAGTTCCCGATAGTGGTTGACCAATGGCAGTGGTGGCCGATTCAACGGATGACCTCAATGGTGGGAGGCTGGTCTGAGTGATAGAGCTCGCCAATAGGCTTGTGATAACAGCCCGCAGCAAGCAACAACTGACTCACTCGATCAATGCTGTCTGGATTCACTGCAATTAATAGTCCGCCACTGGTTTGCGGATCGCACAGTAAGGCTTCACTTACGCTGTCAGTGCCGGAAACAGAATGACTAATACTTTCCCAATTACGCTTGCTACCGCCGGGCACGCAACCTTGAGCGAGGTAATCGAGCACGGCATCATCCAATAATGGCACTGCCTGTGCGTTCAGTTTGGCCGAGAGGTTGCTGCCTTGGCACACTTCCAGCAGATGCCCCAGCAAGCCGAAGCCGGTGACGTCAGTCATTGCGGAAACGCCTTTTACGGCGCCCAGTTCAGCGCCAACACTATTCATTTTCATCATGCTTTCAACCGCCAACCGGCTGTGTTCTGGGCGCAACTTGCCCTGTTTTTCTGCCGTGGTCAGAATGCCCACCCCAATGGGCTTGGTCAGAAAGAGCTGGTCGCCGGCCTCTGCCGTGCTGTTTTGTTTTAGCTGACTAAGGGCAACGCGACCAGTGACGGCGAGCCCAAAAATGGGTTCCGGCGAGTCGATGGAGTGGCCTCCCGCCAAACTAATCCCCGCATCGCGACAGGCGTGACGACCGCCCTCAATCACCTGCTTGGCCACCGCTGCCGGCAGGCTGTTAATGGGCCAGCCGAGTATGGCAATGGCCATCATAGGCGTACCGCCCATGGCATAAATATCGCTGATCGCATTAGTGGCAGCGACGCGGCCAAACTCGAAGGCGTCGTCGACGATTGGCATAAAAAAATCTGTGGTGCTAATAACACCTGTGCCATCGCCGAGGTCATAGACCGCGGCGTCGTCTTTGGTGTCGTTGCCCACCAAAAGCTTGGGGTCATCGGGGGCAATAAAGTCGGTTTGCAAAAAGGTTTCCAGCACGCTGGGCGCTATCTTGCAGCCGCAGCCAGCACCGTGGCTGTATTGTGTGAGGCGGATTTTAGTCTCTGACATAGTGGATTCGCGGAGTGGTTTTGTAAGCGCGTAGGGTACTTGTTTTGCGGCGCTTATGTAAGGCTGCGACAGCGCGCAGACGCAGTGAATTAATCCCTGCGCAAGATGGCCCACTAATCCCTTTTGTGCACCCGCGTGGCGGTTATTTCTATTTTGTGTCAGCCCCTTAGTGTGTAGAATGCGAGGTTACGAATTGTGGCCACCCTTTGGGCCGCAGCGATGCACCAAACAGACATAGAATCATGACTTATGCGGCTTAAATCGATAAAACTTGCAGGATTTAAATCCTTCGTTGATCCGACTACCGTCAATTTCCCGAGCAACCTCTGCGCCGTTGTCGGCCCCAATGGCTGTGGCAAGTCGAATATTATCGATGCCGTGCGTTGGGTCATGGGTGAAAGCTCCGCCAAGAATTTGCGCGGCGAGTCTATGTCCGACGTTATCTTTAACGGTTCTGGTGGTCGCAAACCTGTTGGCCAAGCATCCATCGAGCTGATTTTCGACAACTCAGAAGGCCGCATTGTCGGTGAATACGCCGCCTACGCTGAGATTGGCATCAAGCGCAAAGTGACTCGAGACGGTCAGTCGAACTACTATCTCAATGGCAGCAAATGCCGCCGCCGTGACATTACCGATATCTTTTTGGGCACAGGCCTTGGGCCGCGCAGTTACGCGATTATTGAACAGGGCATGATTTCCCGGCTGATCGAAGCGCGTCCCGATGAACTGCGAATTTATATTGAAGAAGCTGCGGGCATCTCTAAATACAAAGAGCGTCGCCGCGAGACCGAGAGTCGCATGGTTCGCACCATGGAAAATTTGGAGCGACTGACGGATATTCGCGATGAGCTCGGCCGTCAGCTGAGTCGCCTTGAGCGTCAGGCCAAGTCAGCAGAAAAATACACTGAGTACAAAAAAGAAGAGCGGCAAATATCCGCAGAACTGCTGGCCCTCAAGTGGCGCGGTTACAACGCCTCTGCCGTAGAGCAAAAACAGATCATCAACGCTCTAGAGATCGAGCAGGAAAAAGTTCAGGCTCGACGCAGCGGCTGTGATACCGCGATCGAAAAACTGCGCAGTCAAGCGACGGATTTCGGCGATGCCTTCAACGAAGTGCAGGCGCGTTTTTACAAAGTGGGTGGTGATGTTGCGCGAATTGAACAGGCCATCGAACACGCCCAGCAGCGCGCCTCTGAGCTGCACAAAGATCTTGAACAGACCGAGCGCAACTTCACTGAAGCCGAGCAGCACTTAAACAGCGACCTTGCAAAAGCCAACGGCTGGCAAGCAGAGTTTAACGAGCTGACCCCCGCGCTTGAGAAAGCCATTGAAGCAGAGAAGATCTCCGCAGAGGCCCTGCAGGCTGCCGAGCAGTCCATGCAGCAGTGGCAGCAGTCGTGGGACGAATTCAACCAGCAGTCGGCAGCGCCGCGCCAGCAGGCCGAAGTCCAGCAGTCGCGCATTCAGCATCTCGAGCAGTTGATGCGACGGTTGGGCGAGCGTCAACAAAATCTGACCGCAGAAGCCTCTAGCTTTCAAGCCAGTCCCGCTGAAGAAGAGATGGCGTCGATACAAGATCAGCTCAATGATGCCGAGCTCTCACGCAAAACAATTGAGGCGCAGCGCCTCGAAAACAGTCAAGAAATTGATGCCGCGCGCAGCAGCGAAAAGCAGCTGGGCAGTGCGCTTGATCAAGCCCGCAGTCGTCTGCAAACCCTCCAGGGCCGACGCGCTTCGCTGGAAGCCCTGCAGCAGGCAGCCATGGGTGATGGCAATGAGAAAAAATGGCTCGATGCAAAAGGTCTTGGCAAAAACCCCCGCCTCGCGGATTTTGTTCAGCCCGCGGAAGGCTGGGACATTGCGGCCGAAACCGTGCTGGGCAGCTATTTGCAAGCTGTTAGCGTGGATGATGTGGCAGCCAATATTGGTTTGATCGACGACTTCAAAAAAGGCGAGCTGCTGCTGATTGGCAAAGCCACCAGTGCCGCTAACGTCAGCGCTAAAAAAGGTCGTCTACTTAGTGAATTTGTCAGTGGTGATGCCGTACAGGGCTTGATAAGCCATGTTTATGCTGCCGAAAGCCTCGCCGACGCGCTGGCCCTGCAGCCACAGCTGTCAGCGACAGAGTCAGTGGTGACCCGCGAGGGTATTTGGCTTGGCAACAACTGGTTGCGTGTCGCTCGCGACAAAGATGCCACTGCCGGCGTGCTCAAGCGCAAGCAAGAGCTTGAAGTGATCGGTCGCGATAAGCAGCAGGCTGAACAGCAGGTCGCCGAACTGACCGAGCAGCGTCAAGCCAACGAACAGCAGCTGCGTGCACTTGAAGCGCAGCGTCAGGAAATAGCGTCAAAGGTTGCCCGTCAGCAGAGTATCTATGCGGATTTGCGATCAAAGTTAAGCGCATTCCAAGTGCAGATAGAACAGTTAAAAGCGCGCAAAGAGCGTGCGGAAAAAGAGTTGTCCGACGTCCAGCAGCAACACGCCACTGAGCAGGAAAACCTCGCTGCAGCGCGCGAGATATTGCAGCAGTCGATTGAAAAGATGGAAGCGGATACCCAGCGCCGGGAGCAGTTGGTAGCGCAGCGCGACAAACAGCGCGAGCAGTTAGACACCTGCCGCCGACGCGCCAGCCAAGACCGCGATCTCCGTCAAAGTCTCGCCGTTCGCGAGGGATCGCTGACCACGCAGTTGAAATCAATTCGCGACGGCATTGAGCGCCTAACGGTGCAAGTGGCGCGCTTGCAAGAGCGCCGTGAACAGTTGCGTGAAGCATTCAATATTAAAGACGATCCATCTGAAAACTATCAGCAAGAACTCGCTGAAAAGCTTGAGTTAAGACTGGCCATTGAGGCGGAAATGAACGCCTCTAAAGCAGCGCTAGATGACGTTGATCATCAGATGCGCGAGCAGGAAAAACTGCGTTCCGAGCTTGAAGAAGAGCTGCAGGTGGTGCGCGCCAAACTTGAGGCAAAGCGTATTGCAGCGTCCGAAATCAAGACGTTAAGCCGCACCATCGAGGAGCAAATTGCCGAAAAACAGGCAGATCTTCACGCCCTGTTGGAAAATCTTGCAGACGACGCCGAATTGTTGGATTGGGAAGAGCAGTTGCAGATGATGGCCAATCGTATTTCACGACTGGGGCCGATCAACCTCGCAGCCATTGATGAATATAAAGTAGAGTCCGAGCGCAAAGACTATCTCGACGCACAGAACCTCGAATTGGAAGAAGCGCTAAACACCTTAAAAACAGCGATTCAAAAAATTGACCGCGAAACACGCACGCGCTTTAAAGAAACCTTTGAACTGGTCAATACCCACATTCAAGAGCTATTCCCGAAACTGTTTGGTGGCGGTCACGCCTACCTTGAAATGACCGGCGATGATTTATTAGATACTGGTGTCACCCTTATGGCGCGGCCGCCCGGCAAGAAAAATGCCTCGATTCAGCTGCTCTCCGGGGGTGAAAAAGCACTTACCGCCATCGCCATGGTATTTGCA
This sequence comes from SAR92 bacterium BACL16 MAG-120619-bin48, assembly GCA_001438605.1. GTDB lineage: Bacteria > Pseudomonadota > Gammaproteobacteria > Pseudomonadales > Porticoccaceae > HTCC2207. The sequence continues at coordinate 57,484 of LIDE01000020.1, forward strand.
ATATTCCGCCTAAATCCTGCGCCGTTTTGTATGCTTGACGAAGTGGACGCGCCATTGGATGATGCCAACGTTGGCCGCTATGCCGCGATGGTAAAAGAGATGTCAGATAACGTGCAGTTTATCTTTATCACGCACAACAAAATTTCAATGGAAGCGGCAAATCAATTGATGGGTGTAACAATGCATGAGCCTGGCGTGTCGCGTCTGGTTAGTGTTGACGTCAATCAAGCGGCGGTATTAGCTGACGCTTGATCGGCACACTAGAGATGCAGAATAGAGATTAAGAGGGCTGGAGTAGATTATTGCGCAGGCAATGGCCTACCCTTATAGATTCAAAAACGAAAACCTGAGTAGTTTGCCTTTATGGATTCAATAGGACCAAGAGAAGTACTGATCGCTGTGGGTCTGCTGGTATTGCTAGCGATTATTCTGGATGGCGCTCGCCGCCTGAAACATCACCGCTATGAAAACTTGCATATGTCGTCGCGCAAATTGCAAAAAAACTCGCGGCCAGATGACGACGATGATTTTATCAGGGACAGTGAGTTCCCTTCCGGTGGATCCCGTGTGGTCGGAATTCGCGACGACGACGATATTTTACAAGTGGAAGAAAACCTGCGCCGAGCACTGGCGCAAAAGCCCGATTTTGGCTTTTCGCAGCCTCGGCAGCAACAGTTCGATCTGATTGATACACCACCTCCGGCGTTAAAACCGCGCCCGCAGGCCGCGACAGCAGCAAAGCAGGAACCCGTCAAAAAAGTTGAGCGCGAGCCAGTTCAGACCCCAAGCCAGCTACAGCAAATATTGGTAATGCACCTAATGGCCCCCAAAGGCGAGAAATTGTCGGGGACAGATCTACAATCCGTGGCACTCAAAAATGGTTTGCGCTTTGGCGAGATGAAAATATTTCAACGCCACCTGCAGCTTGATGGATCGGGCGCGGTTCTTTTTAGCATGGCCAATTTGGTCAACCCAGGTACTTTCGATTTAAAAACCATCGATCAAATGACTACGCCCGGTGTCACTTTCTTTATGGCGCTGGATGATCTTGACGATCCGGCCGGTGCATTGGATATCATGATTGAGTGTGTCGACAGTATGGCCGCCGACCTTGAGGCGTTTATTCTTGACGAGACCCGCAGCTCAATGACCCGCCAGACCCTAGACCATTATCGACAGCGCGCCCGCGACGTTGCATTTCGGCGCAGTCGCGAACACTGATTTTATAGGCGTTTAAATGGCAGACACTCCAGAGCAGGTTCGCGCAGAGTATGAACGGCTCAAGGACGAGTTAAATCAGCACAATCATCGCTACTACGTACTTGACGACCCGAGTGTCCCGGACAGTGAATACGACCGCGCCATGCGGCGTCTGCAGGCGATAGAAGCAGAATACCCCCAGCTTGTCAGCGACGATTCCCCCAGCCAGCGAGTCGGTGGCGCGGCGCTACAGTCTTTCGCGCAAGTGAAACACGATGTTGCCATGTTGTCCTTGGATAATGCCTTCAGTGACGAAGAGCTCGATGCCTTTGATCGTCGCATCAAAGATCGCCTCAACCGCAAGCCCGACGACTTAATTGAATATGCCTGCGAACCCAAATTGGATGGCCTAGCCGTCAGTTTGCTCTATCGCGACGGTGCGCTCGTGCGCGGCGCGACTCGGGGTGACGGACAAGTGGGCGAGGATATTACCGCCAATGTTCGCACCATCAAAAGTATTCCCTTAAAGCTTAGCGGCAGCGATTTCCCCCAGCTGTTGGAAGTCCGCGGAGAGATTTATCTGCCGCGCGCGGGCTTTGAGAAAATCAATGCCGCGGCGATTGCC
>LIDE01000021.1 GCA_001438605.1 SAR92 bacterium BACL16 MAG-120619-bin48
CTATGGGCCGGCGGGGTACTTGCTAACGAGAGTTAACAAGTACCGCCTAAACCACACCCCAAAGCCTTATCAGCGTCCCTTAATTCAAACTGTAACGTTGGACCACAGGCGATTAACCCGCGGCCCAGCGTTCAATGACAGCAAGCTTCCTACGCGTAGAGCGTTTCGCCTCGCGCAGCCATCTGGCGCAATTTCTCAGTTGGACGGTAGAGTTCACTGACAGCAGTATATTTATCCCCAAGATCACAAATGGTTTGCAGACCCATTTCGTCCATCCAGCGGCAAATACCCCCACGGAATGTCGGGAATCCTACACCGTAAATCAGTGCCATATCGGCTTCTGCCGGCGAGGCAACAACACCTTCCTCCAAGCAGTGAACCATTTCCATGGCCATCGCTACAATGAGGCGCTCAATAATTTCATCGGCAGCAAGCTGCTTAGCGTCACCGAAGGCACTGGCAAACATTGCAATCACCTCAGGGTCAACCACTTTGCCCGGTTTGCCTTTTTCGTTGAGCTCATAGCGGTAATAACCTACGCCATTTTTCTGACCAAAGCGCTTTGCGTTGTAAATCGCCTCGGTCGGCCAAACCTCTGCTGTCTTTTTAAAGCGTTCGGGCAAGCCATCGATCATCACTGGGTAACAATGATTGATGGTGTCGATGCCAATCACATCCATCAAATAGGCAGGCCCCATGGGCAGACCCCAGCCTTCCATAACCTTGTCGACCTGCTGGAAATCTCCACCTTCGGCCAAAATCATCTCTAAGCCGAAGAGCATGGCAAACAATACGCGATTGACCAAAAAGCCCGGGCAGTCGTTGACAACAATCGGCTTTTTACCCAAGCCCAGGGCATAGGCACAGACGGCAGCCACGGTTTGATCTGAGGTCTTTTCGCCGCGAATAATTTCCACCAAAGGCATAGCATGCACAGGGTTAAAAAAGTGCATACCACAAAAGTTTTCTGGCCGCTGCAGTGACTCAGCGAGGCGATTAATGGAAATCGTCGATGTATTGGAGGTGATGAAGGCGGTCTTTGGCACCAGCGCTTCTACAGCCGGCAACACTTGTTTCTTGACCTTTTCTAACTCAACGACGGCCTCAACCACCATGTTGCAGGGTGCGAGATCAGCATCCAGCAGGGTTGGCGTAATCTGACTTAAAATCTGCGCCGCTTTGTCCTCGGTAATCTTTCCTCGAGCAACACTTTTGCTCAGCAGTTTGGATGCTTCTTTAATACCGAGGTCTAGCGCTGGCTGGTTGATATCTTTCATCACCACCGAGTAGCCGCGAAGCGCATTCTGATAGGCAATACCACCGCCCATAATGCCTGCGCCAATCACTGCAGCGGTCTTGATCGGCTCCAACTTGTCGGCCAGCGCGTGAGCGCGATTTTTCGCTTGTTTGACAATGTACTGGTCACTTAAAAACAGTCCCACCATCGCCCGCGCCTGTGGTGTGCGGGTGATATCGTAAAATGCTTCATTTTCAAGGCGTATTGCCCCTTCGCGATCAAGATCGGCGGCTGCAGATACCAATTCAAGCGCTTTAATCGACGCAGGGTAATGGGTGCCTACTTTTGCCACCACAGCAGCGCGATAGCCCGAGGCGCTGGCCTCAAGTTCCGCCTCAGTCATCGCGAGAGGAGATTTCTTTTGCTGACGGCGAGCGGCGTAATCACGCGAGCCATCGGCCATTTCTTGCAGCAGTTGCAGCGCGCCACTGCGAAGTTCTTCTGGCGCGACCACGGCATCCACCGCGCCCGCTTTTAAGGCGGCATCAGGGCGCTGCTGTTCGCCAGATGCAATCCAATGAACTGCCGTTGAGAACCCCACCAGCCGTGGCAGTCGAACAGTTCCGCCCCAGCCAGGGATAATACCGAGACCGGTCTCGGGCAGACCAACAGCTGCTTTCGCTGAAATCACTCGTGCATCACAGGCAAGGCACACCTCAAATCCACCACCAAGGGCAAACCCATTGATCGCGGCCACAGAGGGAAAGGGTAAATCTTCAATCTCAGAAAAGAGTGCATTTACAGATTGTGCACCGGCGATGAAGTTCGCTTTGGTCTCTGCAAACATATCTTTGAATTCGGTAATATCAGCGCCCACCACAAATACAGACTTGCTGCTGCTTAACAACAAACCCTGTATACCTTCCTCCTGCTTGAGAAGCGCGACGGCTGAGCGCAAATCAGCAATGGTCTCGCTGTTAAATTTATTAACCGACTCGCTTTGGTTGTCGAAGTTGATCTCAGCAAAGCGGTTGTCGATTTTTGTCAGGCTAAGAGTGGTTCCTTTAAACATGATGCGTATATTTCCTTACAAAAAAGTGGCGTTAGAGTTTTATCGGCAGCCGCTATTTTAGTGCGGCCGCTAGCAGAGTCTATGATTTAGTTTGACCAATTGGACTCACAATCGCGAAGACGAGCAAAATCACACTTGGCGGCTGTATTTGTTAGTGCTCGGCAGCGGATTTCTGAAAAATAATCACATCGGCTCCAATAAATGTAACCGCGGCGCCCCACTCTTGTGCTAAATAGTCAAAACTCTGCTGCGAAAAAAAACTGATATGGGTGGGGTCGGTCTTGTAGTGCCACGTGGCAAAGGTCTCTGCATTGTTAACCATTTTTGTCATAAGCCCGAGATACCCACCCGGGCGCAGCAAGGCCCATAAGCGCTCTAATTCGCGACGCGGATTGGCAAGATGTTCGACCACTTCGGTCGCGGTAATAAAATCATAGTGACTCTCAAGTACACGAGGGTTGTTAGCGTAGTAAAGATCGTAGAGCGACACAGAGTGGCCGGCTTCCTCGAGCATTACTGATAGGCAGGGACCGGGCCCACAGCCAAAGTCCAGACCTCGGCGCGCACCGTTTAAACGCATCAAAAGCGGCTCGGCAAGGCGACCCAAAAAACGTCGGTAACCCTGATCAGCTGAATTATTTTGATGCAGATCGTACTGCGCCTTCTGGGCGACATCGCTGAGATGAAACTGCGCGGGAACAAAGACAAGCTGACAGGCGTGGCAGCGGAGATAGTTGCGCGCGCTGTCTTGATAAAAGTGGCTTACATCGATCGAACCGCACAGCGGGCAAGGCATACAAGCAGCGTTCATGGTTAGTCTTTGGTGAGTGAATAAGATTCCCGCCGCCAGGAGCAGCGCCAGAAAATCAGTATTCCACAGCCGTGGCAAACAAACAAAATTAAACGGCTGGACAATATTAAAAGATCTTAGCAATTGCCGTTGACGAAAACCGGCTCGGTCAGTATCATGCGCGCTCTTGAAAGAGACCGCATGGTAAGACATTCGGGGATTAGCGCAGTCCGGTAGCGCGCCTGCTTTGGGAGCAGGATGTCGGGGGTTCGAATCCCTCATCCCCGACCACTTTCCGGCTTGATTAATATGCGCCCGTAGCTCAGCTGGATAGAGCAACGGCCTTCTAAGCCGTGGGTCGCAGGTTCGAATCCTGCCGGGCGCACCAAGTCAAAGGGCCGCTCACCCAGCAGTGATATAACATGCTTTTTAATGGTGGACGTAGCTCAGTTGGTAGAGCCCCGGATTGTGATTCCGGTGGTCGCGGGTTCAATCCCCGTCGTCCACCCCATTAAGAAACGCCTGTCTTTAGTCGCACTCTTAGCCGCACTCTTAGCCGCACTCTTAGTCTCGCTCTTAGTCTCACTCTCCTCCGCTCCAAAAAAGTAAACTGCGAATAAAAAAGGTTGCGTTAGTCAACGCTGTTGCCTATTTTATCGCCCTTTATTAACTATTGATTTAATCGGGTATTACAATGTCAGCATTGATTCTTGATGGTAAAACACTGGCCGCGCAAACAGAGGCAGCATTAAGCAAACGCGTTGCCGCAATCAAAAGCCAAAATTCAGGCCAAGCGCCAATTCTTGCCACCATCCTGGTTGGCGGTGACCCAGCCTCCGCAACCTACGTCAAAATGAAGCAAAATGCCTGCAAGCGTGTCGGCATGGAGTCGATTGCGGTCGAGATGCCAGAAGAGACAACCACCGAACAGTTATTAGCCAAGATCCATGAACTCAATAACAATCCAAACTGCCACGGTATTCTCCTGCAACACCCAACGCCGAAACAAATCGACGAACGCGCCTGTTTCGATGCAATTGCCCTCAAGAAGGATGTGGATGGCGTTACCTGTTTAGGCTTTGGACGCATGGCAATGGATGAGGAAGCCTACGGATCAGCCACGCCTCAGGGCATTATGCGCATTCTAGAGGCCTACAACATTGAGATGTCTGGCAAGCATGCCGTTGTGGTTGGCCGCAGTCCAATTCTGGGCAAGCCGATGGCGCTGATGCTATTGAACGCCAATGCCACGGTCACCATTTGCCACTCAAAAACCCAGAACCTGGCTGATCTCATTAAGCAGGCAGATATTTTAGTCGGCGCGGTTGGTCGACCTGAATTTATTAAAGCCGAGTGGATTAAAGATGGCGCGGTTGTGGTTGATGCAGGCTATCACCCCGGCGGCGTGGGCGATATCGAGCTGGAACCCCTGCTCGACCGAGTGGCAGCCTACACGCCCGTTCCCGGCGGCGTTGGCCCAATGACGATCAATACTCTGATATTGCAGTCAGTGCTTGCCGCTGAAAAGAGCCTTCTCTAGAAGGCTCTGCGCTCTGCTCCACTGATCAGCGCTTGCTGCTGATTTTTGCCATCATGGCGGCAATCGAATCCCGAGCAAAAGGTTGCTGAATCGACCACACCTGCTCAGCCGTCTCTCTCTGTAATATTTCATCGTGGTTGTTCGTTCCACCCGCAGCGCGCAATGTCTGTTTGGTACGCAGCAGCAGCTCTTTGGGTAGGTCGGGAATATTTTTCGTGAATTCAAAAGCCTCATCAACCAGCTTTTCAGCCTCAACACACTTCCACGCAAGACCCTTCGCAACCGCCTCTTCGCCACTTAATGACTGAGAGAAAAGCAGCATACCCGCCGCCGTATTCCAGTTGACTAACTGGCGCAACATCCACGTATTGCCGCCGCCCGGGTGCAAGCCCAAGCCAAAAAAGCGCGGCTCGAAGCGCGCAGCCGCCGTGACAATGCGCACATCACAACCCACTGCCATATTAAAACCGGCGCCAACTGCTGGGCCGTTAATTGCAGCTATGGTGGGTAAGGTACAGTTGGCGATGCTCAAAAAGCCGCTGTAAATTTTTTCCAAGACAGCCTGATTCGGCGTCAGATCTGCCAGTTGGCCGCCGGCGCAGAACGCCTTGCCGTTACCCGTCACAATAAGCGCTTTTACGTCGGGGTGTGCCTCAGCTGCAGCCACAGCATCCACAATGAGGTCGCAGACCTCTTGGGTCAGCATGTTGCGCTTTGCTGGATTATTTAGGGTAATCAAGGCCACATTGTGGCGAATCTCAAAAAGGACGGGCGACATACTCTTCTCTCATTTTTAGTTATCGTTCGCGATATTAAGTAGTGATATTTTTGATGTTCTCAGAAATTAGCTCTCTTCACTCACCATAATTTTCATTAGCTCGTTATATCCATCAAGCTGATTCAGAAGTTGCGTGCGCTCGTTTTGAGCGATATCTAACCAATGCCGATTTTCGAGCGCTCCAACCATCGCGTAGAGAAAATTCAATGATGGAGAGATACCTGGCGCAGCCTTCAGTCTATTAAATGCAGCAACCGGGCCGACGTTCATAAGATCTTCTCTGGTAAATATACCGACGCTCTGAAGGCACTCAACTGATTTTTTACCGAGTCCCTTTAAGCGAATCAAATCCGTGTTCGGGATGTCCATATCAATCTCTCCTGCATTGGATCATAAACTCAAACCCAATTGTTAACGTGAAAATTAGAGGCTAAGTCTGAGGCTACCGTTGTTACCAAAAGAAGCTTCGGGGTCTTTTGCCCGCAATCGACCTGTTTAACTGTATCTCTCAAAAACAATAGCAAAGGATACCATTGCAGGCCTTCTAAGGCGCGGCACGTTACCGTATAGTCAGCAAAATAGTTTGGAGATTCACCCAGTGCCAACATCGCTCTCGCCACAGCAGCTAGTCGCCCACCGTGGCTATCAAAAAAAATTTCCAGAGAACACAGCGCTGTCGGTGAGTAAAGCCATTGAGGCGGGTGCGCTGTTTGTTGAAATCGATATTCAAATGAGTCTCGACCAACATCCCATAGTCTTCCATGATCTGACCCTAAAACGGGTGAGCGGCGGCAGCGGCACGGTGCATCAACTGACACTGCAAGAGCTAACTGCCCTGCCTGCCTGTGAGCCAAAACGGTTGGGTAACGCGTTTTTGGCCGAGACAATTTCACCGCTGGCGCGGATAGTTGAGATCGTTTGCCAGCATCCGGCAGTGACCTTATTTGTGGAATTAAAGGAAGAATCCATCGATCACTTTGGCGCAGAGCTTATGCTCGAGCGCGTCTGCGACATTTTGCAACCTATTCAACAGCGCGCAGTGCTGATTAGCTTTGACTATGCCATTATTGAGATGGCTCGCGCGCGCGGCTGGCCACTGGTCGGTGCGGTCTTGCGCGAATGGAATGATATTCATTCCCCGCTGCTCACACGGATTGCCGGCGACTACACCTTTATTGATCATCATATAATTCCGCGCAGCAGCGATCTTAGCCACCTTAAAACCCGACTAGTGGCCTACGAAGTGGGCACTGTCACCTTAGCCGAGTCTCTCGCGGCAGGAGGTGTGCATATGCTTGAGACATTCGATATTGAGGGCCTGTTAGCGACAAGCCCTGCGAACCGTTGACGATAAAGGGACTTAGCAGTGATTACGGATACGACTATTAATAGCAGAACAACCATAGAACCAGCCGTCGACGTCTGCGTAGTGGGTGGCGGTATTCATGGGGCCGGAGTAGCTCAGGCCGCCGCGGCCAGCGGGCTCTCCGTTGCGCTGATAGAAAAGAGTGACTGGGGTGCGAGCACATCATCAAAATCGAGCAAATTAATTCACGGCGGATTGCGCTATTTGCAATCCGCTGACTTTGCCCTAGTCCGGGAAAGTCTTCGCGAACGGCGCACGCTACTCAATATTGCGGCGGACATCGTTAAGCCAAACTGGTTTTACCTGCCTGTTTACGAGGGCAGCGCCCACGCACCGTGGAAAATCCGACTTGGCTTAATACTCTACCGCCTGCTCGCAGGGCGCAACAATCTCGGATCGTTTAAACAAATTCCGAAATCTGATTGGGGAAAATTGGAGGGACTCAATACATTTGAGCTCAGGGCCGTTTTTGCCTATCAGGATGCTCAGACCGACGACAGGCAGCTGACGCAGCGTGTTGTGAAATCGGCAGCAGAGCATGGCGCAAAGCTCTATTGTCCCTTTAAATTTACCACCGCCGAAAAAACAACTCTCGGTTATCGCGTGACGATGACGCAAAACGATCTTATCAAAACCATTAACTGCCGTTATCTTGTCAATGCCGCCGGCCCTTGGGTCAATCGCGTTGCCGATAAAATCGACCCGAAGCCCAGTATGATCAATATTGATCTTGTTCAGGGTACCCATATTGAATTCAGTCAACAGTTAAGCGAGCGCTGTTTTTATCTCGAAGCGCAGCAAGATCGCCGCGCGGTGTTTGTGCTCCCACTCAAGGGTGGCACCATGGTTGGAACAACCGAAAAGCTGTTTGACGCAAATCCAGAAAGTGTCAGCCCTAGTGCTGACGAGGTCAGCTATCTGACTGAGGTTGTGCAAGACCACTTTCCGCACTTCAATCATCGGCCAAACAATGCGTGGGCAGGTTTGAGAGTGCTGCCAGCCACTGAACAGAGTCCGTTTAAGCGCAGCCGCGAAGTCCTGTATGGTGAGAGTGAAAGCTACTTGGCTATCTATGGCGGAAAGCTCACAGGCTACCGCGCCACTGCCGCAAAAGTCATGGCCAAGGTGCTCGTGGGACTGCAAATGAACACCACGCACGCTGTAAAAGACACGTCAAAAATTAAGCTATAGTCGACCGTCGCAGCCCCGTCGCTTCGGAAAGTCCTGCTAATCGCGCCGCCACTGTGTGCCTTCACGGCTGTCTTCAAGAGTGACTCCCAGCTCTTTCAGCTGATTGCGCACAGCATCGGCGGTTTGAAAATCTCTGTCAGCTTTGGCTTGGTTGCGTTTAGCGATCAGCTCTTCAATCTCTTCCGCTGAAATAGTATCGCCACCTCGCGCCCCCTTAAACCAGGCCTCTGGGTCCTGCTGCAACAATCCCATGAGGTGGGCAACTGCCAACAGGCGCCCTTTCGCCAACGCTTGCTCTGCGCCGCTTGCTCCATGCATTTGGCGCGCGAGTTTGTGCAACTCACTCACGGCCACGGGGGTATTCAAGTCGTCAAGTAATGCACGATATGCCTCGCTATCACTGACATCGCAAGGCGCAGCGACCACGGCAGTCTGCGAGCGCAAAAAACCGTAAAGGGTGTCGAGAGAGCGCCATGCGGAGTCGAGCAGGTCTTTGCTAAAATTCTGCTCTGAGCGGTAATGAGCCGACAGAATCACATAGCGTAAAACTTCACCCGGATATTGTTGCAGTAGGTCGTTAACCATGCGGAAATTGCCCAAGGACTTGGACATTTTTTCGCCTTCAATATTAATAAACCCGTTGTGCATCCAAACATTGGCGAAAGGTTTGCCGTCGTGGGCGCAGCAGCTCTGGGCAATTTCATTCTCATGATGAGGGAAAATTAAGTCTTGGCCTCCCCCGTGGATATCAATCGAATCACCGAGGTGCTTTTCAATCATCGCCGAGCACTCGAGGTGCCACCCTGGTCGGCCGCGACCCCAGGGACTGTCCCAACCCGGCTCATGATCAGCGGAGGGCTTCCACAGCACAAAGTCTCCGGCGTATTTTTTGTAGGCAGCGACCTCGACTCGAGCCCCTGCCAGCATATCGTCAAGAGAGCGGCGCGAGAGGCTGCCATAGTCGCGCATGGATTGAACGGCAAACAAAACGTGGCCCTGCTCGCCCTCAACACCGTTGTCCACTGCGTAGGCGTGGCCTTTAGCAACGAGGCGGGAAACCATATCAATCATTTCAGGAATATGATCGGTGGCGTAGGGAACAACCGTCGGCGCAAGATTATTCAGCGCGGCCATATCGTCGAAATAGGCTTCGGCGTAGCGCTGCGACACCGAACTAATCTCTTCGCCCAATTCCGCCGCGGTGGCCATAATTTTGTCGTCGATATCGGTGATGTTTCGCGCGTAAACGACTTTTGGGTAGAGTGTGTTCAAGAGGCGATACAGCGTGTCAAAAATCACTGCGGGCCGGGCATTTCCGATGTGAACACGATTGTAGGCCGTGGGCCCGCAGACATACAGAGTGACTCGCGCAGGGTCGATCGGCTGGAACAGCTGTTTGCTGCGGGTCATTGTGTTGTATAGCGTTAAACTCATTGGGCTCTCTTTAAATTTTCTTTGCGTTCTCTTTACGTCGTCTTTTTAGGGGCCTCGACACAGAGTGGCCTTTGCATTAACGCAAATCAATCGTGCGATTAAACGCGGGCTTGTCTGCGGTGCTATTTTTGGCGTCCAGACAATAGTACCCCTCGCGTTCGAACTGATAGTGTTCGCCTTCGCTTGCATTCGCTAAACCCACCTCCGCTTTACAGTTGCGGACAATTTTCAACGATTCTGGATTAATAAAATCTAAAAATGAGCCCTCGCCACTGTCTGGCGCTGGCACCGTAAAGAGGTTTTCATAAAGATAAAGGTCGCAGTCAATACAATGGCTCGCCGACACCCAATGAATCACGCCGCGTGGACGGATGCCCTCCGGTGGATCTTCACCCACGGTATTCGGCACATAAGAGCCAATAATTTCGCTAATTTCACCGCTGCTGTCGCGAACAATCTCGTCGGCTTTTATGACATAACCACTGCGCAGTCGCACATAGTCATCAATCACCAAGCGCTTGAACTTTTTCCGCGACAACGTGCTGTCATCAGAAAAATCTGCGCGATCAATATAAATTTCCCGAGTAAAGGGCAAGCATCGCTCGGGCAAATCATCCCGATTGGGGTGCCCTGCTGCGGTGAGCATCTCCTCCTGCCCTTCTGGATAGTTGCTCAACGTCACTTTTAAGGGATTCAAAACGCACATCGCGCGCTGAGCGACAGTATTTAAATCATCGCGAATAAAGTGCTCAAACTGCGCCAAGTCGACCACGCCATCGGTTTTAGCGACGGCTAAACTGTCACAAAACTCCCGCAATGCAGCCGCGCTGACACCGCGGCGACGCAGACCTGAAATAGTCGGCATGCGCGGGTCATTCCAACCATCAACATGCTGCTCATCGACCAACTGCTTGAGTTTGCGCTTACTGGTAACCGTGTAATTCAGGTTCAGACGGCCAAACTCATATTGCCGCGGTACGCACGGCAGTGGCAGGTTTTTGGTAAACCATTCGTACAGCGGGCGGTTGGCCGCAAACTCCAAGGTGCACACGGAGTGGGTGACGCCTTCAATCGCGTCCTCCTGACCGTGGGCAAAATCGTAGGATGGATAGATATTCCACGCATCGCCGGTGCGGTGGTGGGCCATCTTTTTAATACGATACATCACTGGGTCGCGCATGTTCACGTTGGGCGACGCCATATCAATTTTCGCGCGCAGAGTCATGGCACCTTCGTCAATCGCGCCGACTCTCATCTGCTCCAGCAGCGCCAAGCTTTCGGCAGCAGGCCGCTCTCGATAGGGACTGTTCTTGCCCGGCTCGGTTAAGGTGCCACGGTACTCGCGCATTTGTTCGGCATTCAACTCGCAGATATAGGCCTTTCCCTCTGCCACAAGATATTTGGCCCAGTCATAGAGTTGTGCAAAATAGTCTGAGGCAAAGCGCGGTTCGCCATCCCAGTTAAAACCCAACCACCGCACATCTTCGATAATCGCCTGAACGAACTCGTCGCTCTCTTTCTCTGGGTTGGTATCGTCAAAGCGCAGATTACAACTGCCACCATACTGCTCGGCAAGCCCAAAATTCAGGCAAATCGACTTGGCGTGACCGATATGCAGGTAACCATTGGGCTCTGGGGGAAATCGCGTAATTACTTTTGTGACGCGACCAGCATCGAGATCGGCTTGGATCACGTGCTGAATAAAATTGCTCGGCTTTTCAATATCAGTCATGAATAATTGTCTGAGAGGGAATGTGGCGGGGATTATAGCCGCAGCCACCCTCGCAATAAACAAAAACGCCGCTTAGTTGACTGAATAAACGCAAGTAGTCGACCCAAGCAATCACGTTGCATGGCAGGGAACGTCAACAATCCAATTCTCGCCCTCGACGTATTATGCCAATGATTAGTTTTAATCTGGCTGCCGACACTCTAAAATAGCCGGCTTACACAAATAGCGGGCTTAACCAAGCAGTCGGCTTTAACACATACTCTAGTACCTCAAGGACTCTCTTATGATTACATTGCGAACCACTCACGGCGATATCGCTATCGAACTGGATTTTGATAAAGCGCCCATCACCGCCGCCAACTACCTCCAGTACGCGCGCGACGGTTTTTACAATGGCACCATTTTCCACCGAGTAATCCCCGGATTTATGGTTCAGGGCGGCGGTATGGATGTGGATATGCAAGAAAAAGAGTCCCGCGACCCCATTGAGAACGAGGCCGACAACGGCCTCAAGAACGATATCGGCACACTCGCCATGGCTCGAACCAGTGACCCACATTCTGCGTCGTCACAGTTTTTTATCAACGTGGCCAACAACGGCTTTCTCAACCATAGTGGGAAGAACAGCCAAGGTTGGGGTTACGCGGTGTTTGGTAAAGTTGTTGACGGAATGGATGTGGTTAACGCCATCACCGAAATTCGTACAGGCCGCAGCGGCTATCACTCAGATGTACCCACGGAAGCCATTGAAATTACTGAAACAGTGATTAGCGACGCGTACGCTGACAAATAACTAGCCAGCGACTAGAGCGCCAGATATGTCTGTACTGTTTATCTCCGATCTGCATCTAGCACCCGAGCGCCCGGCGGTAACCCGGGCGTTTTTGTCTTTCTTGCGCGAACAGGCGATTCATGGGGAGGCACTCTATATTCTGGGTGACTTGTTTGAGGCTTGGATCGGCGACGATGATCCCAGCGAGCTTGCCGCAGATGTGCAGGCTGCCCTTTATCAGCTCAACGGTGCAGGCGTTACGGTGTTTGTGCAGCGCGGCAATCGCGACTTTCTCCTCGGCAAACGGTTTATGCAGCGCAGTGCAGCAAACCTGATTGGTGACGAGCACATTATTGAGCACTGCGGCCATAGGGCGCTCGTGATGCACGGCGATACCCTGTGCACCGACGATGTCGACTACCAGAAATTTCGCCGGAAATCGCGCAATCCTATCTACAAATGGTGCTTAGCACATCTGCCTCTCAAGCGGCGGCAAAAACTCGCCGCCGACTGGCGCAAGCGCAGCATGGCGGCTAACAGCAACAAGGCGGCGGCCATTATGGACGTCAATAGTGATGCCGTTGACGCAGTGATGACAAAGCATGCTGTTGATGTCTTGATTCACGGCCACACCCATCGCCCTGACCGTCATACCGTAAAGACCGGTGAACGAATTGTTTTAGGTGATTGGCATGATTTTGGCTGGGTTCTGCATCTTGACAACAGTGGTTACCGGCTGGAAAAATTTCTCATTAACACACTGTAAATACACTGACTACACTGTATGATTGGCAACGTGATCACATAACCGTGAGCAATTGCAATTTTCTAGGAGCACCGTAATGGAAACCGAAAAATACACCGCGAAAACAATGCCTTCAGGTATTCAAAGCACCGCCCTTGATCCAGCTGTTATTAAGGTATTGCGCAACACCTATATGCTATTGGGTGTAACGCTAGCATTCAGCGCGGCAATGGCTGGCGTCGCCATGAGCCTGAATGTACCCCACTTTGGACTGTGGACACTGCTGCCCTATTTTCTCTGTCTATGGATGACCGAGAAAAATAAGAACAACGCCTCCGGTATTTTATGGGTGTTCGCCCTCACTGGCTGGTTGGGTTTCACATTGGGCCCCATTTTGAATATGTATTTGGCGGTGCGTGGCTCTGAGCCAATTATGCTGGCACTGGGCTCGACTGCGCTGGTATTTTTTGCCGCTTCTGCATTTGTTATGACAACCCGCAAAAATCTCAACTTTATGACGGGCTTTTTGATGACCGGCATGCTGGTAGCGTTTGTCGCGGCCATTGCCAATATCTTTTTGCAGATTCCAGCTCTGGCACTGACCATTAGCGCAGCGTTTGCATTGATTTCAACCGGCATGATTATGTGGCAGACCAGTGCCATTATTCACGGCGGTGAGCGCAACTACATTTCCGCCACAGTGACCCTGTTCGTTATGATCTACAATCTGTTCCTCAGTCTGCTGCACTTGTTTGGCATGAACGATGACTAACAGCGTCTACTGAATCTATAACGACCTGTGTTTTAAGGTATTATAAAGGCCCCTCACCGGGGCCTTTTTTATGAACACTTACACTGTAATTGCCTGCGGTTTGCTATGAGCGACAAAAACTATCTCAGTAAACTACCCGACTGGAGCCCAGAGACTGCCTGCCAGCTCGCCGCGCAGGAGTCGCTAACCTTTTCCGAAGCGCATATTGAAGTGCTCGAGGCAGCGCGACAGTTCTTTGACCAGTACGGCTTTTCACCCTCGATGCGCCCTCTGTGCCGTGCGGTGGCTGACCATTTGGGCATAGAGAAAGGTCGCAGTATTTATCTATTGCAGCTGTTCCCTGGCAGCCCAGCGAAATTTATCGCCTACTACGCCGGACTGCCGAAACCAAAAAACTGTATCTGACAGCCCAGTGTCGCGAAGGCATCGATGCACAAAATGTTCCCTTTAAACCGTTAACTAATAAAAAGTAGCCCGCCCGTGAACACAATTGATCGCCTGCAATACCCCGCCGAACTTGCCGCCAAGGCCGATGGCTTTCGTCAAACTATGGCGGGCTTGCCACTGCCAGAGGTTGAAGTATTTGCCTCGGAGCCAGAGGGTTTCCGTATGCGTGCCGAATTTCGTATTTGGCATGAAAACAACCGCGCCCACTATGCAATGAACCGCGCTGGAGAGAGCCGACCCTATGTGATTGAGCAGTTCCCCATCGCTGGCGCGCGCATCATCGGTCTGATGCCATTGCTGTTGGATGCCATCAACGGGTCAGCTCTCCTTAGTCGCAAACTGTTTACCGTGGAATTTCTCACCAGTCTCAAGGGCGAGGCGCTGATCACGCTTATTTATCACCGCCCCTTGGATTCAGACTGGGAGACGGCTGCACGTCAGCTCGAAGTGGATTTGGGCATCATGGTGATTGGCCGCAGCCGCAAACAAAAAGTCGTGTTGCAGCGTGACTATATTTTAGAAACCCTAACCGTGGACGGTCGCGAGTATCACTATCAGCAGGTCGAATCAGGCTTTACCCAGCCCAACGCCAAGGTTAACGAAAAGATGCTGAGTTGGGCCAGCGGCTGCTGCATTTCCCACACGGAGGAAAGTAGCCGCGACCTGCTCGAACTGTACTGCGGCAATGGTAACTTTACAGCAGTGTTGGCAAAGCACTTCAGGCGTGTCTTAGCGACGGAAATCGCAAAGATATCGGTGAAATCGGCTGAGACCAATTTTGCGTTGAATGGCGTCGAAAATGTCAATGTTGTACGCATGTCGAGCGAGGAGTTTACGGAGGCGCTAAATGGCGA
This sequence comes from SAR92 bacterium BACL16 MAG-120619-bin48, assembly GCA_001438605.1. GTDB lineage: Bacteria > Pseudomonadota > Gammaproteobacteria > Pseudomonadales > Porticoccaceae > HTCC2207. The sequence continues at coordinate 14,731 of LIDE01000021.1, forward strand.
GCGCCCTTTCCGCAGGCTTGCCGAGGTGGATCTCGCCAGCTATGACTTTTCAACCATTTTTGTCGACCCGCCACGGGCCGGTTTGGACAGCGGCACGCTCGAACTGGCACGACGCTTTGAACACATTTTATATATTTCCTGCAATCCACAGACGCTGAAGGACAATCTCGACAGTCTTATAAAGACCCATGACATCGTCCGAGCTGCCGTGTTCGACCAGTTTCCATGGACCCATCATCTAGAGAGCGGCGTGCTGCTTAAACGCCGAGATTGATTTCGCGCTAGAGAAGCCGAATGGAGACTATCTGCTCGGCGCTCACCTGAATAAAGTCGCGGTAGTTCACCTCGATGGCTTCCCGCTCGAGGTTTAAACGACGCTTCTCCGCCTTACTTAAGGCTGCCCAGTCGTCGAGAATCGGAATGTGCGAGGTCGCTTCAGCCAACTGTTTGAATACGGAGAGATGTTGCGCCTCGTCCGCAGACATTTGTATCTGCTGGGCCAACCACGAAATACGCATGGCCGCTTCGGTCTCACTTAAATCTTTCTGAATCAGGGCGCGAGCGATAATTTGCAGAGACTGTCGCGCCTCACGCTCTTTCTTCGCCAGCTCATCGGCCAAGGCCTGTTCCGCGGCCTGTCGCTGCTGGCGCTGTTGTCTTACCTGTAACGCCAAATAGATGGCGTACAGTGCTAAAGACAAAAGTAACAGGCCCGCGGTCACAAAAGCCGCTGTTGGAATCTGCATGTTGGTTATTCCTCTGAGTCGGAGAGCGACTGATCAAATGTGTCAGCCAACTGTTTGGGGGATTTCGGCAGGTTAGTCTGCGCTGAGTCCTCAAGTTCAAGGTCATCCGGCAAGGTTTTCTTCGCTTTGGCGCCGAGTTTTTTTAGCTCTTCTGTGCGGCGAATAAGATTTCCTTTGCCGGTAGAAAGCCGCTTGCGGGCACTGTCCCACGCCTCTTGGCTCTTATTGATATGCTTACCCACTTCATCGAGCGCTTCAATGTAAAGGACAAACTGGTCATAAAGACCGCCCGCCTTATCGGCAATTAACTGTGCATTGCGGTTTTGATCGGCGTAGCGCCAGAGATTTTTAATGGTTCTCAGGGTCACCATAAGGGTGCTTGGGCTGACTAAAATAATGCCGCGATCATAGGCGTCGCGCATCATTTCAGGGTCTTGATCAAGGGCCACCATAAAGGCTGCCTCGACTGGGATAAAAATCAGCACAAAATCGAGGCTATTCACGCCGTCGAGATTTTCGTAATCCTTGTGACTCAACCCTTTGATATGCGCACGCAGAGAATTGAGGTGCTGGCGCAGACACTGCTGTTTTAACTCGTCTGTATCGGCATGGAAGTAGCGTTCGTAGTCCACCAAGCTGACCTTGGCATCAATCACGATATCGCGGCCTTCAGGCAGATGAATAATGACGTCGGGGTTGCGGCGCTTACCAGACTCATCTTTCAATGCAACTTGCGTGTCATACTCACGGCCCTTGCTCAGGCCGGAGTCCTCAAGCAGTTTCTCAAGAATAAACTCGCCCCAGTTGCCCTGCGCTTTATTATCGCCGCGCAGTGCGTTAGCCAGCGAAACCGCATCTGCAGAAACCTGCATAGTCTGCTTTTGTAATTCGCTGAGCTGACCAACCAACTTATTGCGATCGGCAGTCTCTTTGTCGTAGGCCGATTCAACCTGTTTGCGGAAGTCGCCAATGTCGCGACGCAGCGGGCTGAGCGTGACCTCTAGCGCCTCTTTATTCTGCACCGTGAACTTAGCCTGCTTGTCTTCAAAAATACGATTGGCAAGGTTCTCAAATTCTTGACTGAGGGACTGCTTGGCCTCCTGCAACAGCTTTAACTGCGCCTCGTACTGCGCCTGCTGACCCACTAAACGCTGTTCGAGCACGCCATTGCCAGTGAGTAGCTCGCGGCGAATCGCTTCCAAGTGCGCTAGTTCGGTTGTCAGCTCAGCCACCTGAGCCTCGCTGCGCGCGCAATCGGACTCAAGTCGTGCGGTTTTACTGCGCGTAATCAACAGCGACAAACCGCCGCCGAGAATTAACCCCGCCAGCGCCCAATAGAATGAAATGAGATCAATAGAAAATTGCATGGCCACATTGTAACAGTCCGCTGTCAATTACACTGCTGTTTTGCGATTATAGGGGCTTAATTCTCCCCTGCGAAAAAGTGCTGTTAAACAAATGCTCCCAGCTCTCATTAACATAGCGCCCTTCAAGCAAGCGATTGCCAACGGCGACTTAATCTTAACGCCAAACCAGCGTCTGGCGGCAAAGATTACCCAGGCGTGGGGCGAGTTAATGAGTGAGTCAAGCAACGTCTGGCCGGCCCCACGGGTTTACTCGCTGGAGCACTGGCTGAAGCAGTGCTGGAACGAACTACAAGATCAAAATCACCCTCTGACCGGTGGGCTCTCCTTGGTCGGCGGCCAGCAGAGCCGTTATTACTGGGAACGGGCCATTGCGCAGCACAATCCTGAGCTCAACAGCCGCTATGCCAAGCTTGCCGCAGACGCGCTAAAAATAGTGCAAACTTGGAATTTAACTGCCGCACAGGTGCCAGGTGACAACCCATCGTCGCGGCAGTTTAAGGCTTGGGCGGCGAGCTATACTGAGCTGCTCAGCTGGAACAAACTCGTCACACCCGCCACCAGCTGGCAGCGTGTTGCCGACGGGTTTGTCAGCGGTGCACTGCCATGCGAATCGACCATTGCGCTCTACGGCTTTCAGTCGATCCCCCCTCTGCAGGAGACCGTTATTCAAGCAGCTGCAACCGCGGTGACACGCATTTCCGCCTCAGGCTCACACTCCAGCGCAGTCCCAGTTTCTATAAAGACAAAAGACCCGCAGCACGAATTGCGCCTCGCCGCAGACTGGGCCGCCAGACAGCTTAAAGAAAATTCCCAGCAGCGCATCGGCATTGTTGTGCCTGAGCTCAACAGTGCACTGGCTCAGGTCGTGCGCACGGTCGAGGAATCCTTGGCCACTCACAATTGTGATGTGATCTTCAATATTTCAGCCGGCACGCCTCTTTCGCAGACACCACTGGCCAACACTGCCCTTGAGATTATTGGCGCAGTGAACCACAAAGCCTCGCTGCAGCAATGGCTAAATCTGCTTTATTCACCCCACAGCACTCTTGATAGTGTCAGGCTAAGCGCCCGCGCCAATGCCGAGCTCGCCTTGCGTAAAAACAAACAGTTTGACTACAGCTTTGTTGAATTTTTAACCAGTTTGACCCAAGCCGCGCCAGCATCCATCAACGAGCAACAGACCACAAGTCCTGTACTGCAACCCCTAATTGAACTGTCTCGCGACCTGCTGGACAGCTCGCGGGGTCGCTACAGCGGACAGAAAACCTTTTCTGCTTGGGCTGGTCTGTTTAGCACTCTCCTCGATCGTTTCGGCTGGCCAGGCGCACGCACCCTCAACAGTATTGAATACCAGCAGCGACAGCACTGGGGCCACCTGCTCGAACAATTTTCTGCACTCGACAACCTTGGCATAGAGGTTGGCTACAGCACCGCGCTAAAACACTTGCAGCAACTCGCAAAAGAGATGGTTTTTCATCCCCAGACCGGCGATGCGCCGCTGCAAATTCTGGGTTTACTGGAAGGCGCGGGACTGCGCTTCGACCAGCTGTGGATCGTCGATATGCACAGCCGCAGCTTCCCCGCCGCAGTGGCCATCAACCCGCTTCTGCCCGCCGAATTTCAGCGCGCACAGGGCATGCCCCACAGCTTGCCCGAGCGAGAGCTGCAGATAGCGGAGGATTTATTGGCCGATTACAAGATCAATTGCCAGCGTTTGATTCTCAGCTACCCCGAAGCCCGTGGTGAAGAAGAATTAAGCATTAGCCCGCTGCTGCGCCAGTCCCCAGTTGCCGACTACGCCGCACTGAGCGGCAGCAACGAACCCGACGCGCACCCGCCATGGCTCTATCAGGCAGATCAGTGCCTCACCTTAGGGGATCGCGGCCCGCGCTATGATCCCGCCACAGAGCGCATTCGCGGTGGTAGTGAACTGTTGAAAAATCAATCGACCTGCCCCTTCAACGCCTTTGCCGCACATCGCTTAAAAGCAGAAGCGCTGGAGGAGCCTAGTCAAGGGCTATCTGCCATGGAGCGCGGCACCCTGCTGCATGATATTTTGTTTCGACTGTGGCGAGACTGGCAAACCTCCGCGCACTTTAAAAGCCTGTCAGAGCATCAAGTCGCCGCTCAGGTCAGCGCTGTAATCAATGGCGTCTTAGTCGAGTTGGCCCCCAAACATACCGTTCTGCAGGGCCCGCGCTACCGCGGTCTAGAGCAGGCGCGACTCGAGAAACTGATACTCGCCTGGCTTGAAAAAGAGCGCGAGCGGCCACCGTTTGAAGTGCACAGCTTAGAGAGCCGGGCACAAGTCAGCTTTGGCGATTTAACCCTCAATTTGCGCTTAGACAGAGTAGACCGAGTCGGCGAAAAACTGCTGATCATCGATTACAAATCTGGCGCCGTTTCCGCCAAAGACTGGGGTGGGTCGCGCCCCAGAGATCCCCAGCTGCCGCTCTATATACTGGCCAGTGAGCCGGCTGCCAATGGCTGTGCCTTTGCCCAAATCAAAGGCGGCGCAATTCAATTTATCGGCGCCAGTGACAGTGGCCTCTTGCCAGGTGAGGAGCCAGGTGAGGAGCCTGTTGCCGACTGGCCCGCTCAGACAGCGGCGTGGTCATTAGCGCTGAACAACCTGGCCGCCGAATTTGTCACCGGCGATGCCAGTGTCGTCGTGCACAATAAAGCCGCCTTCGCCTTCCAATCGCACTACCTGCCATTAAATCGCAGCGTGGAACAGTGCGATCTCGCTCAGGCGTCAGAGGAATCGTCATGACCCAGATTGTCGATGCCGCCGAACGCGCACTCGCCCTCGACCCAGAGCAGAGCTTTATTGTTTCGGCGCCCGCAGGCTCGGGCAAAACTGGGCTGATCACCCAACGAGTTTTGCGCTTACTGTGCACGGTAGAAAACCCCGAGCAGGTTCTCAGTATCACCTTCACCCGCAAAGCGGCGGGCGAAATGGCCAGCCGCATTCATAATGCTCTGCAATTCGCAGCCTATAACCCCCGACCGGACAATGATTACGACGCCCAAACATGGGACCTAGCGGCACAGGTTATTGCGCGGGACAGCGAGTTGGGCTGGAACTTACTGACCATGCCAGGGCGTCTGCGCGTTCAAACCATCGATGGGTTTTGTCGCTACATCGCCAGTCAATTTGCCCTTGAAACAAAATTTGGCACATTGCCAGACACCTGCGACCAGCCCGCCCAATACTACCAAAGTGCCGCTCGCGCAGTGCTTGAAAACGTCGAAGAAGACAGTGCCACGGGCCTGCATGTCGCCACCCTTTTAGCCCACATGGGTAACAACTGGACGCGCTGTGAGACAGTCTTAGCGGAACTGCTCGGCAAGCGCGAGCAGTGGCTGCCACTGATTGTCGACGCTGAGGGCAATCAAGCCTATTTCCAACAGGTGATCGACGACATTGTCAGTGAAAATTTGCTGCAGCTGCAGGAAGAACTACAGCCGATTGCCGGTGAGTTTATCGCCTTGGCGGATTTTGCAGCCAGCCATGTCAGCCCGGAAAAAAACGCGCGACTCAGCCAACTGGCGGGTATCAGTGACCTGCCCGACATCAGCGCTGACAGTATTTCAGCGTGGAAAGTCCTGCTCAATTTACTGGTCACCAAAGAGATCAAGCCACGCAAAACGATCACCGTTTCCGAGGGCTTTCCAACCGACCACAAGTCGCAAAAACAACAGATGTTAAGCCTGCTCGAGTGGTCTGCCGAAAACCGCGCACTGCAGGAACTGATCAGCAATGTGATGCATTTGCCCGACACAAAGATAGCCTCGGCTGAACAAACTCTGCTCGACGCCTTGGGCCATCTTCTACCACTGCTGGCTGCAGAACTAAGCATACAGTTTAGCGCCCACGACACTGCCGATTACCCCGCAATCACACTGGCTGCCCTCGATGGTCTAGGCCCCTCGGCGCAGGACGAATCGATCTCAGATATTACCCTGCGCCTCGACTATCAGCTGCGCCACATCCTGGTTGACGAATTCCAAGATACCTCTGCCTCGCAAATTAAATTGCTTGAGCAGGTCATTGCCGGCTGGGAGCAGGGCGATGGCAGAACACTGTTTTTAGTGGGCGATGCCATGCAGTCGCTCTACAGCTTTCGCAACGCCAATGTCGGGCTATTTCTCAACGCACAGCGCCATCCGATCGGGCCGATTCAGTGCCAGCCGCTCACCCTGCGCACCAATTTTCGCTCTCAGCAAGGTATAGTCGAATGGGTTAACCATACCTTTGCTAAGGCATTTCCAGCCCACGCAGACATTGGCCGCGGCGCCATCCCCTACTCCGCGTCTCAGGCGTTCAAGCGGGCTGGCGACGAAGCGGCCGTCAGCTTTCAAGGGTTCTCAGGCGAAGGCGACCGACTTGCTGAAGCGCAGAGTGTGGCTCAGCTATGCACGAAACTGGTCGCCGAAAAACCGCAGGAATCGATCGCCATTCTGGTGCGCGGCCGCGGCCATTTAAGCGATATTGTCCCCGCCTTGGCCGCCGCAAAACTGTCCTGGCAGGCAATCGATATCACGCCACTGGCAGCGCGAATGCCCGTGGTTGACGTCCTCTCGTTGACACGGGCACTGTTCTCTCCCGCCGACAAAATCGCCTGGCTGTCGGTGCTGCGTGCGCCGTTCTGCGGCTTTGGGCTGGCAGACCTACTGGTGCTGGCCAATCCATTGCCCGGTGTGTCTCACCCAGACAGCGCCCAGTCCAGCACTGTCGAGCGCGACGTGATAATACTCAGCCAGCTGCAAGACTTGCTGACCAGCGATCTGCCCAATCCACTCTCAGAGAGTGGACAAGTTATTTTGAAACGCACAGGACCGCTGCTGGTAACGGCATGGAATAATCGCTTGCGCGGCAATCTTCGCGACACCATAGAACAACTATGGCTAGTCCTCGGCGGCCCAGCCACCCTGTCCAGCAGTGCTGACCTCGACGACGTGCGCCGCTATTTTGATCTGTTGGAAACATGGCAAGAAGCAGGCACCATCAAAGATTGGCAAGGCTTCCAAGCCGCCGTAGATCAACTTTATGCTGCCCCCTCGGTTGACTCGCCAATCTCTCAGGAGGCGCAGCCGATCATTCAAATTATGACTATTCACAAGGCCAAGGGGCTTGAGTTTGATCATGTTATTCTGCCGGGACTCTCCCGCGCGGGCCGCTCAAATGACAAGCCGCTGTTGCGCTGGCAACAACATATTAATGAAGAGGGTCAGGCCAGTTTGATTATGTCGCCCTTGGGTGCCCATGACGAAGACGATAGTAGTGTCTATCGCTATCTCAGCTATGAAGAAGGTGTTAAATCGCGCCTCGAAAATACCCGAGTACTCTACGTCGCCGCAACCCGCGCCATCCGCAAACTCTATCTATTTGGCTCAGTGACGACAAAAAAGAACGTTTGGCAAGTGCCATCAAAAGGCACTCTCTTGGCGCGTATTTGGGAGACTATTGAGCCAGCAATCGATGGAGAGCTTTATCAGGTCACCCAGCTCGACGACAGCGACGCGGCGGAATCTCCTGCGGCGCAGGCACAGGGCGTTAACCCGCTCAAACGCTTAGCCAGTGACTATCAGCAACATCAGAAAGTCATCCGCCTTACCCTCGGCGCCGAACTCAGCGCCACCGATACAACGTTAAAAACTGACGCTGAACTCAGTATGCGCGCCCGCCATCTGGGCACCCTGCTGCACCGCAGCCTAAAACAGATTGCGCAAGATGGTTTGCAGAAATGGCCACAACAGCGCTTACAACAGCTGCCGTCAGCGTGGACTGCACAGCTCAAAGAACTTGGCATACTGTCTACAGACACTGAACTGAGCGCACTTAGCCAAGCCATCCGCACGATGTTAAGCGACAGTCGCGGCCAATGGATTTTGCAATCTCACACCGACGCGCACTGCGAACAGGCACTGGGCTACCGCTATAATGACCAGAGTGGCGTCGGCACCTCGGTGATTGATCGCACGTTTATCGATCAAGGTATTCGCTGGATCATCGACTATAAATTTTCACACCCCAATGATGGCGAAACAGTGGAACAATTCGCCGCCCGTCAGAGCCAACTCTACACCGCTCAACTCAACCACTACGCTACGCTCTATCGCGAGATGCAGCCAACACCGGTTGGCTGCGCGCTCTATTTTCCGCAAATCCCGTTGTTTGTTGAGGTTCCCGTCGAATAATCTTCATAATTGCCAGATATTAAGTACAATAGCGGCCCCGTGAAACCAACTGATAGGATTAGGCATTCCGACATGGATCCGCACGCTACAGAAAACATTAATATTGCATCGCAGGAAATTTTAGTTACGCCCGCCGAACTCAAACGCACGATCCCGCTGTCTGACACAGCGCGCAAAACCGTCTATGGCGGACGCAAAGCGATTGAAGATATTCTTTCCCACAAAGATCACCGCGTGATGGTTGTGGTCGGCCCCTGCTCAATTCATGACCTCAAAGCAGCTCACGAGTACGCCCACAGACTCAAAGCGCTGTCTGACAAAGTTAGCGACACCCTGCTGATTGTAATGCGTGTCTATTTCGAGAAACCCCGTACCACGGTGGGCTGGAAAGGTTTGATCAACGACCCGTTTATGAACGACTCGTTCAAAATAACTGACGGTTTGCATATTGGCCGCCAGCTGCTACACGACATCGCCGAAATTGGCCTGCCAACAGCGACTGAAGCCCTTGACCCGATATCTCCGCAGTATCTGCAGGATTTGATTGCGTGGTCAGCAATTGGCGCGCGCACCACAGAGTCGCAAACGCACCGTGAAATGGCCTCAGGTCTCTCCTCCTCTGTCGGCTTTAAGAATGGAACCGATGGCAGCCTCACTGTTGCCATTAACGCCTTGCAGTCGGTCGCCAGCCCCCACCGCTTCCTTGGTATTAATTCGGATGGCAAAGTGGCCATTATTGCCACCAAAGGGAACCCCTACGCCCATGTTGTTCTCCGCGGTGGCAACGGAAAACCTAACTATGACTCCGTCAGTGTCTCCATTTGTGAGCACGAGTTAAAGGGCGCCGGCATCCCGACCAACATTATGATTGATTGCAGCCATGCGAACTCCAACAAGGACCATAATCTGCAACCGCTGGTGCTCGAAAATGTTACCAATCAGATTATTGAAGGCAATAAATCAATTATCGGCGTAATGATTGAGAGTCACTTAGAAGGTGGGAATCAGAAACTATCGAGTGATCCCGCCGCCATGAAATACGGCGTGTCCGTGACCGATGCCTGTATTGACTGGAGCACCACCGAAAAATCGCTGCTGGGTATGGCCGATAAATTACGTGCGATTCTTCCTTCACGGTAAAAGTGTCGCGAACATTTAGCGGCAGGAGCCTAACTAAGCCTCAGTGACAAAATCACTGAGGCTTTTTTATTCGCCACATCCCACCACTACACCCTCGCCAAATACCACGCAAAAAGGTATGGTTGCAACCACTCAACAAGCACCTGATTACTATGCCTAGAATTCTTTTACTCGTCGCAATCGCCCTATTGGTGTGGTTTTGGTGGCGCACTTTTACCAAGACTCCCAAAGAAAACCGCAAGCCTTTTTTATGGAAAAGCGCCTTTTGGGTCACCCTGGGCCTGTCCCTGCTACTCGTGGCAACCGGACGTATGCATTGGATTGGCGCAGGGTTAGCCATACTGGTACCCGTACTCAAAGGCCTATTCACCTTCGGCGTGCGCGCATTGCCCCTGCTGCAACTAGTGGGCCGATTCAAAACCAGCCCATCCCAGTTTCAGAGCAAATCACTGCGCCTGGAGGTTAATTTTTCAACCCAAAAAATGGACGGAGACATTCTTGCTGGCGAGTTTTCTGGCCAGCGACTGTCGGCGCTCAGCGATGAACAATTGCAGACATTAGCCGCAAGCCTGAAGCAGACAGATCGCGAGGCATACCTGCTATTGCAAGTGTATCTTTTTCGCAATGGCCCAAGGGACGGCCAGCAATACGACAGATCGGCGCCGACGAGCGACCAAAGCGTCTCCAAAACCGAAGCGTACCAGATATTAGGCCTAACACCGGAAGCTTCAAAAGAAGAGATCATTAAAGCCCACAAACGACTAATCCAGCGATTGCATCCCGATCGCGGTGGCAGCGACTATTTAGCCGCGAAAATAAACGCGGCCAAAGACAGTTTGATGTAGCGTTAGTCGATTTTGCACTACTTCTTTTCTCACCGCCCCCACATCAAGAGCACTCAGCTATGAGGTCAAGTCACCCTTCGACAGAGCCCGAAAAAAGCATTAACTGGACACTTCTCAAGCTGATTTGGCCCTACATGCTCGAGCACAAGGTGCGCATCGTCATCGCTCTTAGTTGTTTGGTGCTATCGAAGGCAGCCAGTGTTTATGGGCCTTTTCTGCTGAAGTACATTGTCGACACGCTGAGCCGTGAACAAGCTTCGCCGCTTGTGCTGGCGCCAATTGGATTGGTCCTGGCATACGGGTTTGCGCGGTTCTCGATGATTATTCTTGGTGAGATTCGCGATACTGTATTTGGCAGAGTGACCGAGCGGGCTATGCGCCGCGTTAGTCTTCAAGTCTTCCAGCACATTCACAGCCTCGACTTGGACTTTCATCTCAATCGGCGCACCGGTGGCCTCGCTCGCGATATAGAACGGGGCACTAACGGCATCAGCTTTTTGATGCGTTTTTTCGTCTTCAATATTGCCCCTACTTTGATTGAAATAGCGCTGGTAATTGGTATCTTACTGTACAACTACGGAGCTGCATTTGCGGTTATTACGCTGATATCGGTGGTTTTGTATATTCTATTTTCGATTGTCACCACGGATTGGCGCACTCAATTTGTTCGCGAGGCCAACCAAGCCGATTCAGCCGCCAGCACGAGAGCGATCGATAGTTTGCTGAACTATGAAACGGTGAAATATTTCACCAATGAATCGTTTGAAGCGAATTTGTACGATAAAACACTGGCGGACTGGGAGCTCGCGCGGCGCAAAAATCGGCTTTCACTTCTCTCCTTAAACAGCGGCCAAGCCCTGATTATTACTGCAGCCATGACTGCGATGATGTGGCTCGCCGCGCAGCGTGTGGTCGACGAGACCATGACGATCGGCGACTTTGTGCTGATCAACGCCTTTATGCTGCAATTATTTATGCCGCTCAACTTTCTTGGTTTTGTTTATCGAGAAATCAAAAGCTCCATGGCGAACATTGAAAATATGTTCGCGCTGATGACCCTTTCGAGCAAAATAACCGATGAACCCGATGCTGCGCCCCTCGTGATTAGTGGCGGCCATATCGTTTTTGACTCTGTATCATTTCACTACAGCGCCGACCGTACCATTCTCAGCAATGTAAGCTTTGATATAAAACCGGGCGAAAAAGTCGCGGTTGTCGGCGCCAGTGGCGCCGGAAAATCAACACTGGTGAAGCTGCTCTTTCGATTTTACGACCCAACCAGTGGCGCAATCACCATTGATGGTCAACCATTAAAGCAGATTACCCAGCAGAGTCTCCGCCACGCCATCGGTATTGTGCCGCAGGATACTGTGCTCTTTAACAGCAGTATTTTTGAAAATATCCGCTACGGTAAGCCTGATGCCTCCGATGCCGAGGTGAACACCGCGATACGGCTAGCCCACCTCGATGGTTTTATCAATCAACTCCCGGAAGGCTCCGCCACGATAGTCGGCGAGCGCGGACTCAAGCTGTCCGGCGGGGAAAAACAGCGGGTTGCCATTGCCAGAACCATCCTTAAACGCCCGCCTATATTACTGTTTGACGAGGCCACGTCTTCACTCGACAGCAAGTCTGAGCGAGCAATACTTACAGCGCTGAAGGAAATAAGCCAAGGCCACACCAGCTTAGTGATCGCCCATCGTCTATCGACAGTGGTAGACGCCGACAGAATTGTCGTGCTTGACCATGGACGAATTGTTGAACAAGGCAGTCATGAACAGTTAATTGCCGCCGCCGGCTACTATTCCGATCTATGGCGTACACAACAGCGAACTGTGCGGCAAGACCCAGAAATGCTCGATTAATTTGAGCGCTTAGCCACAATTTACCGTGTGACCAAAAATAGTTCCCAGTAAAGTGATAACCAGTTCCCACTTTTAGGTTGTTCCAGTTGCAGCAATGTCTTCACGGCATAGAATCATCCCATCGACATTAGATTTGTGTTGGCAGGTCGCTAACAAGGAGCAACAAGGAATGAAAACACCTCTTAAAACACTGAGTACGTTCATCGGCAGCGTCGCGCTTTCGCTACTTATCAGTTCTCCAGCGCTAGCGAGTACGGTTGAAATTACCTACGAAAATCCAGGCACCTCGATTAATAAAAGTGGAAAAAATTCTGGTCTATATGAAATGACCATTGATGGCACCACAACCTATGCCATGAGTGATGACTACAACACCAATCTTGGCAGTACGTGGAATGCCACAATGCTCACCTACGTTGATGTTCAGGCTGGAGCGGGTAAATTTAACCTAGCGTCTGGCGATAGTAAAAAATACAGCCGAGTAGGCTATTTATTTAGCACACTGGACTTCTCTGCGACACTGTCTAAAACAGCAGAAAAGTGGAATGTGATGGGCAGCGGTCCGAGACTCAACAACAATACAGTCAACGGCCAGTCATCAAAAAGCCTTTACAGCCTTGTAACCAATGGTTCCTATGATAATTACGATTGGTCTAACACCATGGTCGTCTACTCGGCTGGTAAGCTGAGCCAAGAGTTCTTAGCACCACTGCCGCCTATCGCAACACCGATTCCCAGCACACTGTTCTTGTTCGGCTCTATGGTCGTCGGTTTTCTGGGACTAGCGACGCGAAAGCGCGTAAAAGGATAAGACTACGGTTTGTTAGCAATACAAAGAAAAGGCTCCCGACGGAGCCTTTTCTTTATACCCCAAATAACACTAATCGCCGACATCTTAGCCGTATTTATGACAGATATAGTGAATGTAACGCCCAAGCCATTTAAAAGGTTCCTCACTGGAGTATCGCAGTTCCATATCGAGCACCGCTTGGGGGTCCTCATGCCCACCGCGCTGAGTCGTAACATAATCATGGAACACCCTAATACCCGAACTCTCCTGCAGCGACAGGCCAGCGCGCTCAAGCCATTGGGCGACTGTTGAGGGCTGTAACGGCGTACCTGGAGTCAAACTGCCAGGATCCGCGGAAAACTCACTCTCTAGCACCTTAAAATTTCCGCGAATCAGATTTCGGTAAATCAGCGCGTTTTCATTGTAAAAGGTCAGTGACAGCGTACCGCCCTCCTTCACGTAAAACTCGAGCCCGGCGATTAACTTTTCAGGCTCAACCAACCACTCAATCACCGCGTGGCACAACACGAGGTCAAAGGACTTAGCCTCTAAAACCTCCACCAGCGCTTGATAGGGCCGTTGCTGCCAAGTGATTTTATCGACGACTTGACGCTCGCTGGCCAACTGGTGTGCCGCCATAAACATCTGTTCAGAGATATCGTTGTAAACAACTGAATGTCCCAACTCCGCCAAAGCCACGCTAATTTGACCCAAACCACCGCCGACGTCGAGAATACGCAGCGGGCGATGTGCGCCATCGTCAGAATCAGGACTGGGCAGCGCGGCGAGAAGATCGCGCCAAATCACGGCGAGTCGAATATCACCTTTAAGGCCGCCATAGACCTTGCGGGCAAATTTCTCGCTGAGATCGTCAAAGTTGCGATCGCTGGTTGATTTGTTCAAAAACGTCTCCTCACTCAAGCCCTATGCTCAAGTTCGCGATGGTAGCCTGAAACAATCGCCACATATATAGCGTGAGGCGCGAATGATCACTACAATAGCCAGCAACTGAAAAAGGCTCCGTCAATGTTTGTAGATTCCACTGAAAATTACTCCGCCACCCTTGCACTCACGATTGATCTTATGCGCCGTCGCTCTGTCACTCCTGAGGACTGCGGCTGCCAAGCGGCAATGATTGCGCGGCTGTCGGCCATAGGCTTTCATGTGGAGAAATTACGTTTTGGTGACGTTGACAATTTCTGGGCCGTTCGCGGCACTCAAGGACCAACACTCTGCTTTGCCGGACACACCGATGTTGTGCCAAGCGGCCCTGAGAGCCTGTGGCAATCTGCGCCCTTTGAACCCACTATTCGAGACGGGTTTTTATTTGGCCGCGGCGCAGCCGATATGAAGGGCTCTCTGGCGGCGATGGTCGTTGCGACAGAGCGGTTTGTTGCTGAGCAGCCCAACCACAATGGTCGCATCGCATTTCTGATTACCAGCGACGAAGAAGGTGTGGCAACGGATGGCACAGTAAAAGTGGTCGAATGGTTGGCGCAACGCGATAGCCTGCCCGACTGGTGTCTGGTCGGTGAGCCCTCCAGCACAACATATTGTGGTGATGTAATTAAAAACGGGCGTCGCGGATCCCTCGGCTGCACACTCACAGTGAAGGGCCTGCAAGGCCATGTCGCCTACCCGCATTTGGCAGACAATCCAGTGCATCGAGCGGCACCTGCGCTAGCGGAACTGGCCAGCGAGCAGTGGGACAGTGGCAATGAGTTCTTCCCCGCCACTAGCTTTCAGATATCCAATATCCAAGCGGGAACGGGTGCCACCAACGTAATTCCAGGCGAATTGCAGGTCGTGTTTAATTTTCGCTTCTCAACTGAACTGACTGAGCAAACCATTAGGGCTCGTGTTGAGGCCATTCTCGATAAGCATTCTCTCAATTACACTGCCGACTGGAATTTAAGCGGGCAACCTTTTTTAACCGCTGAAGGTGAGCTGGTAAGTGCTACGGTTGCCAGCATCAAGGAGGTCACTGGCTTAACCCCTGTGCTGTCGACGGCAGGCGGCACCTCCGACGGCCGCTTTATCGCGCCATACGGTGTACAGGTGATTGAGCTGGGTCCGACCAATGCGACAATTCATAAAATTGATGAGAACACCAATATTGCTGAACTCGATGTGCTCACGGATATTTACCATAACCTACTGCGCAAGCTGATGCTGTAGATCTGCCTGTTTGGGGCTCTGGCTCGACCGACACAGAGATAAAATAACAATAGCCGTCGTTTGCAAGCGGCACAACGCTCAAAAAGCCAGGTACTATGTGACTCCTTTCAATACGTTTCTGTACATTTCCACCATCGTTATTTGGGGTTCTACATGGCTTGCTATCACTTACCAGCTAGGTGAAGTTGACCCTTTGATTTCAGTCTTTTACCGGATTGGCCTCGCCTCTGCACTGCTGTTTATTTGGTGTTGGTTGCGCAAGATCCCTTTGACTCTCAGCCTGCGGAATCACGGCTTTATGTTTGCTCAGGGCTGTTTTTTGTTTGCCCTGAACTTTTGGAATATTTACTGGGCGGAAACATACCTCCCCAGCGGCATCGTTGCGGTAATTTTTTCCCTGCTCGTGCTGTTTAATATTATTAACGGGCGTCTATTCCTTGGCTATGCAATTAGTATGCAGACGGTGGTGGGCGGTCTTATCGGCATGTCTGGCTTAGGTATGCTGTTCTATCCAGAAATTGCCCAGTTTTCCACGTCAGAGACAGCTCTGCTCGGTTTTGGGCTGGCACTGATGGGCGTCATGCTCGCTTCTTGGGGCAATATTATCGCCACGCGCAATGGCAATACTGGAACATCGGTGTGGGCGATTAATGCCTGGTCCATGTTCTATGGCGCCAGCGTTTTGCTTGTTATTGCTCTTGCTACTGGCGTTGAATTCACCTTCAAGGCCTCAGTGGGATATGTTGCGTCACTGATCTACCTGTCGGTCTTTGGCACTATTCTAGCCTTTGGCGCCTATCTGAAATTACTTGTTAGTATTGGCCCGAGCAGAGCAGGTTATGGTTCGCTGATTGTGCCTTTTGTGGCGATTATTCTGTCGACTATTTTTGAAAATTATCAGTGGACACCTTTAGCCGTGGCTGGGTTTTGTTTTGTCGCAGCGGGTAATTATCTGGTCATCGTTAGGCGGTAAACGAAGCGAACAAGCAGCCCTGTCGCGGCTAAAAATACGGTATTTGCGGGCTATTTAGCTAGGCAGCTTTTTCAGCGTGTAAATGTCGTAGCGTGTAGACTTTCCATCGAGAGAATAACTTGGCTTTTTATCGTTGAGGAATTCCGCGCCTGAGGGGCGTTTAACCACGACTCGATAGACGGCAACGGAGAGCGCTTTTTCGAGCAGATTGTACGCATCAATATCCGCGCCAACGATAGCGTGAAACGCCTGCATTTCCTTCTTAACCTTCGCTGTTTTTTTGCGCTCGGGGAACATGGGGTCGATATACACCACGTCCGGCTGCAGCGCATCACGCCATCCATCACCCGCTAAGTCGCAACTCGTTTTCCGCTGAACTAAGGACTCGAGATAATCGCCAGAATCCGTTTCAATTAACGTCAACCGCGCCATAATCGCCGCCAGTTCAGAGTCGTCTTGAGCGGCGCTGCACGCCCGCCTCAGACCATCAGCCAATAAGCAGTGAACGATGGGATTGCGCTCAAGCAAGGTCACAGAGCAGCCTAAAGACGCGAGTACAAAGCCGTCACCGCCGAGACCTGCCGTGAGATCCAAGACCTGCGGCGTAAATTTACCGGACACGCCTATGGCCTTCGCTATTGCTTGCCCGTTGCCCCCGCCAAAGCGTCGCCGATGGCTGTGGGCGCCACTTACAAAATCACAGGTTATAGCGCCATAGCCCTGACCTGCAGCGGGCACCAGCGATAAGCCGCTAGTGGCAGCGCTGAGCAAGTAATCGCAAGACTCGGCGTTGTCAGTGTGGATGGGCAATCCGAGCTTATGAATAAGCGACTCAACATCAGAAGCGGAGGCGCTCGTATCTAAGGCGATATGAATAATTGGCATGGCGCTATTTAATCACTGATGCCTGAGTGGGTGTTATTAAAATCACCGAAACTGCACTCGCTGTCGTTATTAAAAAATATTACCGCAGCTGTCACTTGCGCATGTGGCTGCGCCTGCAGCGCTGTTATACTGCGCACCACTTTTATACCTTCCCCGATTTTTACGCGTCAGCGCTGATGGAGCGATCAATGAAGTCCAAACTGCTATTCACCCTCTGTGTTGTCACTGCCATCGCCAGCTGTCAGCGATATGCAGTCACCCTGAATAATCAGCCGGTGTATTCACCTGCACCGTTGTACAAAGGGTATAAAATTGCCGACGAGGGTCTCGCTGCCTGTGTTAAACAAGCTATCGCAGATCAAAAGGTGACGGAACCGACGGCACTGTCCACATTGAGTTGCACGTTTGCGGGCGTAAAAGACCTCAGCGGTATTGCTGTTTTCTCCAAGCTTAGGTCGATCAACCTGAGCAATAATCAATTGGCAAGTATTCAACCGTTGCTATTCATGGCTGAATTATCCACCGTAAATCTTAACGAAAATCCCAATGTCGTCTGTGAAGATGTTGCGTCTCTAGAAACCCTGCTGCCTTCTGCACTCATTGAAGCCAACGCTTGCTCGCAATAAATCTGGCGCCACCAAGAAAGTACCAAAAGATACCCACAATTCCTGTGGATAACTTTGTGCATAAGTTAGGGATTGAGTGTGCTGCCGCCCCCACCAGTGGCGATATTTGTTAAATTGGTCAAAATTTAAGCACATTAACATTACTATATAAATCAATGGGTTAGCTTGTAAAAATCCAAGAATCAATGACTTAGGTGACTTTCTTTAAAGATATTGCAAGATTCATCGCTATCTGTGGAAAAATAGCATTTGATCAACATTTATTTTTACGACTTTACGCAAAAAGTATTGCACTGAACAGTAAATAATGATGAAGAAGGCAGGCCAAGAATCGCGCGCAGACAACGGCCCTCAGCGCAGCTCAAGCCAATCAAAGCCCTCTTGCTGACAGGCATAGTAGATTTTATCTGGGGAGTTGATAACCGCCTCAATCGCTTCTCTGACCTTTTCGAGGCTGTTATTTTTATCGCTGATGTGGCCAATAACGATCTGCTGAATACGCTCTTGATCGATACCTGACAATAGCGTTGCCGTCTGCTGATTATTTAGATGACCCCAGGCGCCCGCAACGCGCTCTTTGAGAAATTCAGGGTACGGTCCGTTCAGCAGCATATCTAAATCATGGTTTGCTTCAACCAACAGGCCATCACAGGCGCTGTAGTGCAATTCAATATGCGGTGTTAGGGAACCGACGTCGGTGAGTATACCAAGCTGGTGAAGCTCGCTTTTAAAGACAAATTGAACAGGTTCTCGCGCATCGTGCGGCACAGGAACGGGCGTCACACCAATATCGCCAATCGTAAAGCCTGTATGGCTGTCGATAATGCGAAAGGGGAATCCAGAACTATCAACTTTCCGACTTTTGAGACAGCCGGCGGTGACATAGACGTCAATCCCGTACTTTGCTGCCAGCGGCACCACGCCTTTCCAGTGGTCACTGTGTTCATGGGTCACTAAGATCGCGCTGATCTGCTCGGGTTTTTTGCCGAGTTTTGCCAGTCGCTGAGTAGTTTCTCGAATGGAGAACCCACAGTCGATCATAAGACAGGTGTCTCGCCACTCAACTAGAGTGGCATTACCCTTACTGCCACTCCCGAGTGAGGCAAACCGCATTTAACGCAATGCCATCATCAAGACATATTACTGCGCAGAATAGTTAACAGGCGCAGTGCTTCCGCTCGGTTAAGACCTTCGCCGTTAGGGCCAACAACGCGCACTTCGACGTTATTACCCACTGTCGCTACCAAGATTCGATAGTTAACCTCGGTGATTTTATCGTCACCGCCACCAAACCAGCGTGCAAAGAAGCCTTTCTCGTCATCACCCTGAGGGGTGTAATTCACATACAGTACACCTTCGGAGCGATTCTGATCGATCGTCACGTATCCACCGCGCTCTGCAGAATAAAGCACGGAGGCCCATGCGCGGTCAAAGCTGAGCTTCACTTGAATAAATGGATCAGCGACTTCTGGCGTGATCACTTCAACCTTTGCTGCGCCACCAATTTCCTGAGCAATCATGGACACCGAGGCATAGTTTGAGGCATCCGCCAATTCTCCAGCCAGCAGGGTCAACATATCTTTTTCGCGCTCATCACTGTCCGAGACGGATGGCCACTGGGCGCCCTCTTCACTGCCACGAGCAATCTGATTATGCAGTGCAGAAATTTCCGAACTGTCGATCTGCACGCCGGGCGAAATCTGGAAACGGAAGCGGTGCGAGCTCTCTTCGTCGTTGTTAAATTTAACCCATACTGTCTCGATAACACCCTTCGAGCCGTTGGCGACAGCGGCAGGTACGCCACTGCGATTAAGGACACTGCGCACACGCGGCCAGACTTCACTCGGCGGGATATTGATCAAGACCCAGCGGCGCCCTTCGAGGCTCTGAATTTTGACTGTCTGTTCAAAGGTGTTGACCGAGGCCGGCTGTGGACGCGGCACTTCAAATTCAACGAGTTCGACAGAGCCAGAGGCAATAGGAGGAATGGGATAAATTTGGCCGAGGGCAGTGTCATCAAGCTCAGCGGGAACTGTAGTCACCTCAGTTTCTTCCGCCAGCAAGTAGTCGTTGCTGCGATCGCGCAACCCTAGCCAACCGCATCCGCTCAAGCTCAGGATGACAAAGATATTCAGTGCACTTATCAGTTGTTTCATTGTTATCGGTAACCCCATATTTCACATTTAATGTACTTACTCGATGGCCAGAAAGACGTCAACAACTGGCTTTTTTACCCTTACAGTAACTTTGCACTGCGCATAGCTGCACGCACAACCTCATATTTGTCTGCCGACAGCGGTGTCATCGGCAGACGCAGCGCGTTGTCGATAAGGCCAAGCTGTGAGACTGCCCATTTGACTGGAATTGGATTGGCTTCAATAAACAAGTTTTTATGCAGTGCAGACAGCTGCGCATCTATAGACGCTGCGAGTTCAGCATTGCCAGCAAGCGCCGCAGCGCACATTTCAGACATCAGTTTTGGCGCAACGTTAGCCGTCACTGAAATATCGCCATCAGCACCCATCAATATGAATTGTCGAGCCGTCGCATCGTCGCCGGAGTAAACGGCAAAACCCTCGGGGGCTATATCCAATATTTGCTGCGCCCGACCGAGATCGCCGGTTGCCTCTTTGATGCCAACAATATTATCAATCGCACTGAGACGCTGCACAGTTGCCGGCAGCATATCGCAGGCAGTGCGGCCCGGCACATTGTAGAGAATTTGATCAATCGCGACGGCCTCAGCAATCGCTTTATAGTGCAAGTACAAGCCCTCTTGCGTTGGCTTGTTATAGTAGGGCGTGACCAGTAGACAGGCGTCTGCACCTGCGTTAGCGGCCGCTTGCGTCAGCTCGATTGCCTCACGGGTGGAGTTCGCACCCGTGCCCGCAATAATTGGAATGCGGCCGGCGGCCTGCTTGACTACCGCGCTGATTACTTTGGCATGCTCTTCGACATCCAGTGTCGCAGACTCCCCAGTGGTGCCAACGGCAACAATACTGTTGGTGCCCTGCTCGATATGCCAATCAACCAATTTTCGCAACGCAGCCCAATCCACTTCAAGTGAACCTGTGTGCATGGGAGTGACGAGTGCGACGATACTTCCGCGAATCATGACCTACTTCCTTTTTTCAGCTATCGAATAAAAACGCCTAATGGTACTGATGGGTCTGAGGCTACACAAGCTAAACCTTTGCCGATGTGCCCTTGCCTAGCGGACTTTTCTCCGACGCTTGGCTTTCGCCGGCAAATTATAGAGATCGGGCGTACCCTCAGGCCGATTTTTAAATCGACGGTGCACCCAGAGATACTGGTCTGGCTGCAGCAGCACTAGAGACTCCACGATTTTATTTATGCGGGTGGTATCCACCTCATCATCCCCTGTCGGAAAATCTTCTAGGGCAGGATAAACGGTAATTTTATAGCCTTGGTGGCCCGGCAGACGAATGTGGCTGAACGGCACCACAGCGGCCCCCGTTTTTTCCGCAAAGCGCGCAGTAGCGTAGACAGTAGCTGCCTGAACACCGAAAAATGGCACGAACAGACCCTGCCGCAAGCCGTAGTCTTGATCGGGCCCATACCAGAGCGAGCGACCATTTTTTAGCGCTTTCATGGTTCCACGAACATCGTTGCGTTCATAGACAACGCTGCTGCCGTTTTTATCACTCTGATTCAACCGGCCGCGGGCCTGCAGAAAATCATATACAGGGTTGCCGTGGGCGCGGTACATGCCGTCCATTTCCCAAACCGAGGAAATACCACCGGCGCCGATCTCCAACGTGGTGTAGTGAATACCCAACAGCAGCACACCGCGACCTTTTACCGCCTCCAGGTGTTCCAGCCCGTCAACCTGAATAAGTTTGCTGAAGCGTTTCTGTGGCCACCACCACGCTATACCCACTTCCATCACAGCGATGCCGGTGTTAATGAAGTTGGCGCGTAACATAGCCTTGCGCTCGTCCG
Source organism: SAR92 bacterium BACL16 MAG-120619-bin48 (assembly GCA_001438605.1). GTDB lineage: Bacteria > Pseudomonadota > Gammaproteobacteria > Pseudomonadales > Porticoccaceae > HTCC2207. Next base: position 36,313 of record LIDE01000021.1, read on the forward strand.
CAGGCATATCAGGAAAACAAAGATCGATGTTGCGCTGCGCAATCACTTTACGGCGGCTCGGAATCGCGTAAAAAATCAGCCCTATAACTCGGCCAATACCCAAGAGTATCGGAAACGGCAGGAGCGTTACTAGCCACCAAATCGCAAACGCAAACCAGGTTATCCAGTACCGCGGGTGCAGCAGCACTGGTTTAAACTGCGTGGCTTTTGAACTCATAAGTACACTCTAACGTGAACGGTCCGGCGGTTAGATTAGATGAGCAATTTGCACATCGGGATCGACATCGGCATCGTAGTCGACACCCTCAATATCAAAACCAAACAGCTTCAGAAACTCGTGCTTGTAGCCGACGAAGTCAGTTAATTCAGCGAGATTTTCTGTGCTTATTTTTGACCACGCTTCGGCAACGGCCGTCTGAATTTCAGGGCGCAGCTCAAGTTCGTCAACGCGCAAACGGCCTTCAGCGTCGGTACGCGGTGAGTCGCTATAGAGACACTCGGTGAAGAGTCTATAAAGCTGTTCGATACACCCCTCGTGACTGCCGTCGCGCTTCATTTCCTTAAACAGCATGGCGAGGTAGAGCGGCATAATTGGAATCGCTGAGCTGGCTTGAGTAACCACTGCTTTTAACACTGATACTCGAGCATCACCGCCCTGTGCAGCCAGTTTTTCGCGAATCGACAGAACGCGCTTGTCGAGATCTTTTTTGGCCTGACCAATGGTGCCGTCCCAATAAAGGTCCCAGGTCATTTTCTCGCCGATATAGGTAAAGGCTGTGGTTTTTGCGCCCTCCGCGAGCACTCCGGCAGCAGACAAATCATCGATCCACATCTGCCAGTCTTCACCACCCATCACAGCAACCGTGTCAGCAATTTCTTGCTCATTGGCTGCTTCAAGACTAAATTCCTGAATGGTTTCTTTATCGGTATTGATACCGCGCATGGTGATATTTTTGCCCACGGGCTTAAGCGTCGAATTAAACACCTCACCGGTTTTGGGATGCTGACGACGGGGGGCGGCAAGACTGTAGATAACTAAATCAATCTGACCTAAATCTTCTTTAATCGTAGCAATCGTCTTAGCTTTCACCTCATCAGAAAACGCATCGCCATTGATACTTTTGGCATACAGACCGTCTTGCTCGGCAAATTTGTGGAACGCAGCGGAATTGTACCAACCAGCAGTGCCCGGCTTGCTCTCAGAGCCAGGCTTTTCGAAGAAAATACCCAGTGTTGCTGCGCCACTGCCAAAAGCCGCAGCACTGCGTGCAGCCAGTCCATAACCGGTTGAAGACCCAATCACTAAAACGCGCTTTGGCGCGTCGATAGCCGGTTGTGACTTAATAAAATCGATTTGATTTTTGACATTCGTTTCGCATCCAAGAGGATGGGTTGTGATGCACATAAAACCGCGAACGCGGGGCTTGATAATCATTTTAAGTCTCCGTACTTTGCCGATGAGGTTTCTGAGGCGGCAATGATACCCTACTGGCTACTTTTCCCCAAAAATTAAGCGCTAAAAATCACTCTATCTGCGTCGTTAACGGTATTTTTTAATCGTCTTTAACGCTGGCCTGCGTACAATGGGCAATACTCCTCTGAAGAGCCCAACAATTGACATCAACTCACCTGCCTTACCCTTTCCTGCGCCCTGAGTTTTTACAGGCTTTAGAAGACAGCGAAAGCGCCTGTGACAAGAGTGGTTGGTACCCTATTCATCTGCAGCTGCCCCTTGGCCCCGAGAAAGATCTTTCAGCAGCCCATGGCGACGCGTTTCTTCCTCTGTATCTAAAAACCCATTCCATGGGTGAATATGTATTTGATTGGGCATGGGCTAATGCCTATCAGCAAAATGGCTTGGATTACTACCCAAAACTGGTCACATCAATTCCCTTTACGCCTTCCACTGGCCCGAGAGTGCGAGCGGAAACCGCTTTAACGGTAGAGGATTGCAGGCTGCTGGTTGACGAAATCCTCGCCGTCGCCGAGGAAACGGGCGCCTCAAGCTGGCACTTTTTATTTCCCTCAACAGAGCATCTTGAGTTATTTCAGGATCCGCGTCTGCTGCAACGTAGCGGTGTGCAATACCACTGGCACAATCGCGGGTATGAGCAGTTCGATGACTTCACTGCGACCATGATGTCGCGCAAACGAAAAATGGTGCGCAAAGAGCGCGCGTCTATAGCGGATCAGGGTATTTCAGTCACGGTGGAAGTTGGCGCAGCGATCAGTGCCGATATTTGGCGGCTGTTTTATCAGTTATATGAGCGGACATATATCAAGCGCAATGGCACACGAGGCTATTTAACAGAGGCGTTTTTTATTCAGATTGCAGCAACTATGCCAGAGCAGATTGCCATGGCGGTTGCATGGCTCGACGGGCAAGCGGTGGCCTGTGCCCTTTATTTTTTCGACAGTACAACGCTCTATGGGCGCTACTGGGGCAGTGTCGATGAATTTCCCTACCTGCACTTCGAGCTGTGTTACTACAGTGGGATTGAGTTTGCCATTAACCGCGGCCTGCAGCGCTACGATGCCGGCGCTCAAGGAGAGCACAAAATTGTGCGAGGATTTGAACCGGTCGAAACCCATTCGTTGCATTGGATAAAGCACCCGCAATTTCGCGATGCTATTGCACGATTTTTACAGCAGGAACACCTATCAATTGAGCAGCACTTGCGGCAAGCCCGCGAGATGCTGCCCTACCGCGATCCAGCGCCGGCTGTGGAATAAAGTAAATACGACGCTTTACCAAGCGCCGACATTGGGCATCGAAACCCAGGGTTCCTGCGGCGCTAAAGCGGCGCCTTCTTGAAGAAGCTCTATAGAAATATTATCTGGCGAGCGGACAAATGCCATGTGACCGTCGCGGGGTGGTCGATTGATCACCACACCGGCATCGAGCAATCGCTGACAGGTCTGATAGATATTGTCGACACGGTAGGCTAAGTGACCGAAGTTGCGACCACCACTGTACGTCTCAGCTTCACCATTTTCGGACGGCCAGTTATAGGTGAGTTCTAGCAGCGGCGCTTTGCTCTCTTTTGCTCGATCAACATCAGCGTCGGCGCCGAGAAAAACCAGTGTAAAACGGCCTGCGGGCACGTCATTGCGATAGAGTTCAACCAATCCCAGCGCATCGCAGTAAAATTTGAGCGAGGCCTGCAAGTCGGTAACTCGAACCATGCTGTGCAAATAACGCATCGCTTTTCCCCCTGTTTTACTGTGGACGTATTGTTAACCCTAAGCGCGGTACTGGCCCTACGCTCTGCTGCTTACAGTGCCAAATAACGGATATCACTGAGCAATTTAACTAAATGTGTCATAAACCGACCCGCATCACCACCGTTAATCGCGCGATGATCGTATGACAGCGCCAGCGGCAGCATTAGGCGCGGAATAAACGCACTGCCGTCCCAGACAGGTTTCATCTGCGACTTTGAAACGCCCAGAATGCCGACTTCCGGCGCATTGACGATTGGCGTAAAGCCATTGCCACCAATTGCACCCAAGCTTGACAGCGTGAAGCAGCCACCCTGCATTTCGGCCGGCGTCAATTTACCGTCGCGCGCCTTGCCTGCTAGCTCGGCAATTTCCGCTGAAATATCCCAAATACCTTTTTCGTTGACGTCTCGAATCACCGGCACCACAAGCCCGCGGGGCGTATCGACCGCCATCCCCACATGGACATAATGCTTTTGCACAAAGTGCTCGCCATCTGCGGCCAGTGAACGATTAAACTCTGGGTTGGCCTGCAGTGCAGCACCGATTGCCTTGATCAAAAACGCCACCGGTGTGACACGAATACCGCGCTGTTCCGACTCCGCTTTAAGTGCCTTGCGGAACTCTTCGAGGTCAGTAATATCCGCATCGTCAAATTGCGTGACATGGGGAACATTCAGCCAGTTGCGCTGCATATTGGCGGCGGTAAGCTTTTGGATTTTGCTTAGTTTGATATTTTCTACGGCACCAAACTGACTGAAATCAATCGCAGGGATTGGCGGAATTCCAGCGCCACCAGGAAGAGCTTGCGGAGCTGTTCCAGCGGCTTTTCCTGTCATGATTTGTTTAACGAAGTGGCTCACATCGTCTTTTAAAATACGTCCCTTGGGGCCGCTTCCAGGGACATCTGCCAACGTCACGCCAAGCTCACGGGCAAGCATACGTACCGCGGGACCCGCATAGACTTCGGCGGCGGTTTTTCCAACTGGCGCCGTTTTTTCGACGGGGGAAGTAATTGCAGCTCGCACCGGTTGCGGCGCTGCTATCTCTTCCGGAACAGCGACTGGAGCCTGCTGTACTGGGGTAGCCGTTGGTGCTTTCGCTGCGGCCGGTGCGGGGACTTCCGTCGCGGAAGAGTCTTGCGGGCTGATAGCAAATAGCGCGACATCGTCGCCGGTACCAAGCTTGTCGCCTTCAGACACCAGGATTTTTACAACGCGGCCTGAATGGCTTGCGGGTACATCCATGGTGGCTTTGTCGGACTCAAGAATAACTAGGGTGTCGCCCTCATTCACTTGATCACCCACAGCAACACAAATTTCAATAACCTCAACTTTGTCATCACTGCCAATGTCCGGCACTTGAATCATAAGCTCTGCGGGCTGGCTTGCAGTGGCAGCGGGCTTTTCAGCCACAGTTGTTGTTGAAATAGGCTCTTTAGTGACCTCTTCAGCCACCGGTGCAGCTGTACTAGCATGGGCAATCTGCTCTACTTTTTCATCTGAAGCAACAGCAACATCGGTCTCCTGAGCGACCTCAATTTCAGCAATCGCATCGCCAACGCGCACGGTAGCGCCCTCAGCAACAAGGTATTTTTTGAATACCCCCGCCGCAGGGCTCGGCACATCCATGGTCGCCTTGTCAGACTCGAGTACGAGCAGCGAATCTTCGACCGCAACTGCATCGCCAGCGGCGAGGCCAAGCTCAATTACCTCAACGGTCTCGGCACCACCGAGATCAGGAACCACTACTATTTGTATTGTCACATTTCTTCCTTTATTAACCCTGACCCAATATTAACTTATGCCCAACGCGCTCAGCCTCTTTTGAAGCCTTGATGCTGCACCCAGTTTTACACATACAGTGGGTTGGGTTTGTCTGGATCAATTGCAAATGTCTTGATTGCTTGACTGAGTACAGAGGTCTTAATTTTGCCCTCATCAGCCAGTACTTTCAGCGCCGCCAACACGACAAAGTGGCGGTCAACTTCAAAGAACTTGCGCAGCGCAGCGCGACTGTCACTGCGACCAAAACCGTCGGTGCCGAGAACATAAAGCGGTCGCTCAATATATTTACGCAATTGCTCAGCATAATTTTTCATATAGTCAGTCGCAATAATGACTGGGCCGGCGCTGCCTTCCAACTGTTCGGTAATATAGGCTTTTTTCGGCGCGCTCTCAGGGTGCAACAGGTTCCAGCGATCGACCGCTTGGCCGTCGCGAGTCAACTCGTTGACACTGGTGAGACTCCAGATATCAGATTCAATACCGAAAGACTCGCGCAGAATAGTCGCAGCTTCGCGCACTTCATTGAGAATAGTGCCCGAACCCATCAACTGCACTTTCAACTTAGCGTCAGCGCCTTTAGAGAACGGATAGATGCCTTTAATAATGCCCTCTTCCACACCCTCTGGCATGGCCGGCTGAACATAGTTTTCGTTCATCGTCGTGAGGTAGTAAAAACAATTTTCCTTGTCCGCATACATGCGCTTGACGCCATCCTGAATAATCACGGTTAGCTCATAGCTGTAGGCGGCATCATAACTTTTACAATTCGGCACGGTGTTGGCCAAAATATGGCTGTGGCCGTCTTGGTGCTGCAGTCCTTCACCATTCAGCGTTGTTCTGCCGGCGGTGGCGCCAATCAAGAAGCCACGCGCTTGGCTGTCGCCCGCTGCCCAGGCCAAATCGCCAACCCGCTGGAAACCAAACATGGAATAGAAAATATAAAAAGGAATCATCGGGCAGTTGCTGGTGCTGTAAGCCGTCGCTAGCGCCAACCAAGCAGACATCGCACCCGCTTCGTTGATGCCCTCTTCCAAAATCACGCCCTTTTTGTCTTCTTTGTAATACATGATCTGCTGGTGGTCATGTGGCACATACTTCTGACCGGCTGAAGTATAAATACCCAGCTGGCGGAACATGCCCTCCATACCGAAGGTGCGTGCTTCGTCTGGCACAATCGGTACCACCGAACTGCCAATCTCTTTGTCTTTAATCAAGGTCGACAGCACGCGCACAAAAGCCATGGTGGTGGAAATTTCACGCTCACCGCTGCTTTCTAACTGCTTTTTGAAGGCATCGAGCGGCGGCACAGTCATTGCTTTGAAGTCCGCTTGACGAGCAGGGAGTGGACCGCCCAGCGCTTTGCGGCGCTTGCGCAGATACTCTAACTCTGGACTGTTTTCCTCAGGACGGTAGTAAGGGACATTTTCCAACTGCTCTTCCGACACGGGAATAGCAAAACGATCGCGGAAACGACGCAGGCTGTCCAAATCGAGTTTTTTCACGGAGTGCGTATCATTGGCTGCTTCGCCGGCGCTACCCAAACCGTAACCTTTAACCGTTTGCGCGAGAATCACCGTCGGCTGGCCCTTGTGAGCAACTGCTTCAGCATAGGCTGCGTAGACTTTGTACGGATCGTGACCGCCGCGATTGAGGTACATAATTTGCTCGTCGGTCATATCCTTAACCAACTCGAGAAGCTCTGGATACTTACCAAAGAAGTGTTCCCGGGTGTAGGCGCCGCCGTTAAACTTGTAGTTCTGCAGCTCGCCGTCACACACTTCGTTCATGCGTTTAATCAACAGGCCGCTCTTGTCTTTTTCCAATAGCGGATCCCAGTGGCGTCCCCAGATGACTTTAATCACGTTCCAGCCGGCGCCACGGAACACACCTTCGAGTTCCTGGATAATTTTACCGTTGCCACGCACAGGGCCATCGAGTCGCTGTAGGTTGCAGTTGACGACAAAAATCAAGTTTTCAAGCTGTTCGCGACCTGCGAGCGAAATTGCGCCCAAGCTTTCTGGCTCGTCACATTCACCGTCACCCAAAAACGCCCACACTTTGCGGTCGCCACGGGCCACCATGCCGCGGGCAGAGAGGTAGCGCATCACGTGTGCTTGGTAGATCGCTTGAATCGGGCCAAGACCCATAGACACAGTCGGGAACTGCCAGTAATCAGGCATCAGCCAGGGATGTGGGTAGGACGATAGGCCGCCACCGTCAACTTCGCGACGGAAGTTATCCATTTGCTCTTCACTGATACGGCCCTCTAAAAACGAGCGCGCGTACATGCCAGGCGCGCTGTGGCCCTGGAAAAAAATAAGATCGCCGAGATGATCGCCATCAGCACCATGAAAGAAGTAGTTAAAGCCAACATCGTATAGGGTTGCAGCAGAGGCAAAGCTGGCGATATGGCCACCTATACCCTCGCTCTTTTTATTGGCTCGCATCACCATGGCCAGCGCGTTCCAGCGTACCAACGAGCGAATACGTCGCTCCATAAAAAGATCGCCGGGCATGCGCTTTTCCCGCAGCGGCATAATCGTGTTGTGGTACGGCGTAGTTACCGAGGATGGGAGTTTTATCCCCTGACCGCTGGCATGGGCCTGCAATTGATCAAGTAAGAAGGTTGCGCGGTCTTCACCATAGGCTTTACATACAGAGTCAAAAGCGTCTAACCATTCTTGCGTTTCAAAGGGATCTACATCCTGAGTCATACTTCACCAGCCAGTAATTGAAGGGTCTTTTTACCCGCTCCCCAGCGCAGGGAGATCAGGTTTACTGTTTACGTTTTACAGCATAAAAAGTTGTGGGCAATTTTAATGTAGTTAAATTACAAAATCAACGCGCTAAAACCGCCAAAAAAAGTTTATATTTTGTTGTAAAAAAATACACTTTATATAACTTATTGATTTAAATTGATTTTATTTCATTTTTAAAAAGTTAGTTTAATTACATATTGACCGATTCTAGTGCCATTAAAATGTGTAGCGGTAACTCGATCCGCTCTCGCGCAGGTCTACCGCAGTATTTACCGCTTCCTGTGTCACTGTCTCAACCACTAATCCACGCACCTCATCGACAGCAATGGCTTTATACGCTGCCTGCAACTGCTCAATGGTGACGCTGGACACCTCCGCACTCAGCTGCTGGCGAAAATCAAAGTCAGCATAACCCAGAACGACTGACTCCATAAACCGACTGTTGAGCTCGCCAATATTTTTCGGGGTCTCCTGCAAATTGGTCAACACGGAGGCTTTATAGCGAGCCAAATCATCGTCCGTCATCTGCATGACTTGCTCAAGATATGTACCCAAAAAACGCTTGTATTCAGCGTGCAAGGTCGCAACATCGGCGGTGGGCGACTGCACCAGCAGAGACAAGCCGGGCACCCTGCCCTGAGGACTTGCGAACGCTGCAACCACATAGCCCAGCTGCTTTTCCGTACGCAGGCTGGTGTAAAACGGCGCAGAGATCATCTCACCGATCAACAGGGTATTGGCGCGCTCGGCAAGGGTATCATTACGTCCCTGCAAATAAAGCAAGGCCGCGGCATCGCTGTGATCGACCGGCACCTGCCCGCGCACTTCACCCACCGCCAATTTTGCAACAGATTGGGTAAGTGCGGCCGACTGTAGCTCCGTCCAGGTGGTGAGACTGTCAACGATTTGCGCCGCAGAGCTGGCGCTGTGATTGCCACTAATCAGCACTTTTAACGACAAGTTGTCCACCAGACCAGCACCGAATGCCTGCAACTGCGCCATGGTAATGTCGCTTGCAGCCGCGCTCTTTTGCAGCGGCGTCCATTGGCCTGTCATCATTTCACTAAAATTAGCCATCACTTGACGGAAGGGATATTCGCGGCGGAAGTTCGCCATGTCGCGCACCAACGCCTGTTTCACGCGATCAAAACGCGCTTGATCCCACTGCGGCGCGGCAAGCTCGGCCAGTATCTCGCGCAGAAGCGTTATCTGCCGATCTGAATACCCGCCGATAACGATCGAAATGCCGCGAGACTTTGGCTGCAGTGAGAAATTTAACCCCGCTTCACTGGCAGGATAAACTTGGGCAGAGAGCTGATCTTGGATATAGCTGAGATATAACTCCAACTGAGTGAAGTTCGCCAGCGAGTCGATTTGATCGGTCTCCAACGAGACGATGATATGCGCCTTGGGCACCCCGTAGCGCGTGTCGGGGAAGTGCCACGCGGTCACTCTATCGCTCTGCACAAGCACCGCAGGCGTCTCACCAACCACAACATCAGACAACAACTCTAGGCTCTGGGGAATGTACGGATTGGGCGCGGGCAGGAACAACTCAGGGTAATCTGCGGGCGCTTTCCACTTAGCCAAAATAGCTTCATCAACCGTTTTAACAGCGTAAGGCGTCTGGTACATTTTGCTGATCGCAGTCGCCTGGACCTCTGGAGCGGTGACGGTGACCAGTAAATTAGTAGGGTTAATCCGTGCGCCCACCTCGCGCACCAGCTGCTCATCAAACCGACTCATCACGTAATCAGCTCGCAGGACATCCTCCACTGCATAACGCTGCATTTTGCCCGACAGCGAGGAGACGTAACTGATTGGATTCTGTTTCTCTTGGAATCGGAAAGCGATCTCGCTCAGACGGCTTGTTTCGTCGTAACGCCAGCGCTCAATGCCCTTCTCGCGAATCATATCTACCCAGGCAAAGAACATTTCAACCACCTGCTGCTGGTGCTCTAAACCAGCGGGGGTCAAACCAATATCCACCGAGAACAGCGCTCCACCACGGTCTTCGAGACCGGCACCGGCGCGAATAGACTCAGCCCAGCCGCGCTCTTTCAGCGCCGCCAACAAACTGCCCTGCCCCTCATGGCCAATCAAAGCACCCAAGTAGTTCGCCGGTTTTTCCTGCCAGTGCGGGGCCATTTTTGGCATGGGAAAGGCCAAACTCAGTTCGCGACTCTCTTGCAGCGGTACAACCGATAACTGCAGCGGCAGACGTTCAGGCGTCACTAGCGGTTCTGTCAGCGGCGCGACAACGGCGTTACTGTTTGCGACGACACTAAAGCGCGGTTCGACCATTGCCTGCAGTTGATCAAGACTCTCACTGCCGAGCACAACCAGCTTCATCATATTGGCGGAGTAATACTTTTTGTAAATCGCCAAGAGTTCGTCGCGTAAAGGACGGCCATCACGATCAGCCAAGGTGTCTAGGTTACCCACAGTGAATTTGGACAGTGGGTGCTTTGGATTGATCTGCTCCTGCAAAGCATCGAGTCCACGGCGGCTGTCATCTTTAATTTTTAAGCGATACTCGGATTCAACTGCATTGCGCTCGCGATCCACATAGGTCGCATCGAAGGTCGGCGCAGAAAAAAACTGCGCAAAGCGATCGAGGGCAGGCTCGAGATGCGCCGCATCGATATCAAAGAAGTAATTGGTGTTTTCAAGACCTGTGCCTGCGTTGTGGCTACCGCCATGCTCACTGATAAATCGCTGGTACTCATCGGCGTCAGGATACTTTTCGGTGCCTAAAAACAGCATATGCTCAAGAAAATGTAACAACCCGCTGCGATCATCAGAATTTTGGTAGCTGCCGACATAGACATCGAGGGACGCGGCGGCCTTGTCGGTGGTTGGATCGGAAATCAACAGCACATCGAGCTTGTTAGGCAAAGTCACGTGCCGATATTGTCTGCTGTCGTTGGCGCTGGCAATAATCCCTTGATCAGGAGCATTAACCAAGCACCCCTGCTGCACGATTGCAACAAGAGCGAGGGCAAAAATAAGCCCGCAATACTTAGCCAGTCGGCGCATAAAGAAATCCTTCTGAAAACCTGTGAGAGAAATGTACTTCAGCGCCCAGACACCGCAGCGCTAGCTGCTGGGTAGATCAAGCGCAGCCTGTAAATCTAGCTCCTGCTGCAATCTACGCGGCCATGCGTTGTAAACCGCTTTAACCAAGGTCGCCAGCGGTATCGCGAAAAACACACCCCAGAAGCCCCAAATGCCGCCGAAAAGCAACACGGCTAGAATAATAAACACGGGGTGCACATCATTCACTTCGGAAAACAAAACGGGTACTAAAATATTGCCATCAAGAAACTGAATAACGCCGTAGACGCCAAATAGCCAGAGAAACTCATTGCCAAAGCCCCACTGCATATAACCTACAAGCAACACTGGCACCGTGACCACAGTCGCCCCAATGTAGGGAATTAGCACCGAGAGACCGACAAGCAGAGCCAGCAGCGCAGCATAATTCACACCCAGAACAAGAAAGGCAATATAGGTTGCTCCGCCGACAATTAAAATTTCGATGGCCTTGCCGCGCACGTAGTTAGTTACCTGAACATCCATTTCATTCCAGATGGTGCGCATCACCGAGCGCTGCTCAGGCAGTAAATCACTCATAAATAACAGCAGCTGATCCTTGTCCTTCAACATAAAAAACACCAGCAGAGGGACTAAAATCACGTAGACCATCAACTCCAGCAACCCAGAAAAGCTACTTAACGACAGCGACAGCGCCTGCTCGACTAAGTCGCCTGCCTCACTGGAGAGCCGCGCACTGATCAGCTGAAACTGCTCTGGACTGATGTACTCGGCATAGCGCTCCGGCAGCGCCGCCATCAACTCGCGAAAATGGACAATGATTTCCGGCAGCTCGCCAATGAGCAGCGACGTCTGACGGCCGACGATGGGAACCAAAACCACGATCACAGAAATAAAACCAATCATAAACAGCAGATAAGTGCCGAACACCGCCGCGGGCTTGGGCAAGCCAAAGCGGCGCAGGGTATTGACCACGCCCTGCAATAGAAAAGAAAAAATCAGCGCCGCAAAAACAGGGCCGAGAATCGCACCGAGCGTTGCGAACACGATAAGCGACACCAGCAAAATCACCGTCAGCAGTAAAGACTCTTCAGTGCCAAAATATTGCTCAATCCATTTATGTAATATCTTTTTCATCTGTAGACTCCAAGAACAACCGGTAAAATACCCATCGCACTCTGTGATTTTCTATCCCGCCGAGCCGCACCCGCGAAACTCTAGGCAGGCACGTATCTGACCTGAAACTTGCGCACATTTCAACTGTCGAACTCAGGAGAATTTTCGGCTACAGTGACAACAGCGCAGCCACCTTTATAGTTTCATTAGCTTTAATAAGGCATCTCTTGATAAATATCGAACCGAACCACCCAACAGCCCCTGCGCCAGCGCCCAATCGCCTGCTGCCAAGCTCGGTTCTGCGGTTCCTCAGCAGCGCTTGCCTTGCCCTCGCGCTAAGCCTACCCTTCGCCGCAAGCCCCAGCCAAGCCGCCGATGTGAGACTGCCGGTTATTGGCGACACCGCCTCGGGCATTATTTCAAAGCAGCAAGAATATGAATTGGGCCGCACCTGGTTAAAAGTCTTTCGCAGCCGAGTCAGAGCCTATGACGACCCCTTGATGCAAACCTATCTTGAGGAATTGCTCTACAACTTGGCAACCTACAGCGAACTGGAAGACCCGCGAATCGAATTAGTGATCGTCAAAAACCCATCCATGAATGCCTTTGCCGTGCCGGGCGGTGTCGTTGGCTTTCACACAGGGGTTTTTAGCTACGCCGACAATGAAGATCAAATGGTATCCATACTGGCCCACGAATTAGCGCACCTCAGCCAGCGACACTTCTCCCGCGGCACTCAAGCCCAGCGCGCCAACTCAGTCTTAAGTATGGCCGGCTTGCTCGCCAGTATTGTACTCGCCGCCACGGCAGGAGGCGACGCCGCAACCGCTGCGATGATCACAACGCAGGGACTGGCACTGGATAGCCAGCTGCGTTACAGCCGCTCAAACGAGCAGGAGGCGGACCGCGTCGGTCTCGCCACGATGGAGCGCGCCAATCGCGACCCCAGCGCCGTTGCGGGTATGTTTGAAAACTTATTGAAATCGTCACGCTACACCGGCAGTCGACCACCCGAGTTTTTGCTCACTCACCCGATCACTGAAAAGCGTATCGGCGACGCCCGCAGCCGCACCATGGGCGCCACTATGCGCCACTACGCGCAAAACCCAGAGTTCTATCTGATGCGCGCACGAGCGCTGGTGGCCATGGAGAATTATCCGAAAAACAGCATCGATCGCTTTACCGATGAGATCAATGCCAACAGCCTCAACACGCAAGCGGCCCGCTATGGGCTCGCGCTCGCCTACCTGAAAAATGGTGAGCTAAATCGTGCAAAGCAACAAATGTCTCAGCTGTTAAAAGTAAACCCAAATCATTTAACCTTGCTGCACAGCGATATTGAGGTTGATATCGCCGCCAAGAACTACGATCTGGCTATCGCGAGACTGAATAACTTACTTGAGCTTAATCAAAACAATTATCCCTTGCTGGTACTCAAGTCAGACGCCTTGTGGCAGCAGCATCGCTACGACAGTGCCGACGATGTTCTCACCCTGCTCTCGCGTATGCGTCCGCAAGATCCAATGATCTGGTATCGGCTGGCAGAAGTTCGCGGTCTCGCAGGCAATATTTCCGGCCTGCACCAAGCGCGTGCCGAATACTTTATGTTGATTGGGGTGTTTGACAAAGCCCGCGAGCAGCTGGGGCTGGCAGAAAGCCTTGCCACGGGCGACTTTAAACAATCATCGATTATTCGGCAGCGGTTGCGTGATCTTGCCGAAATGCAGGAAAAGGCAGAAAAGCTCTAACCGGGGAAGCCTTTCAATGAAGAGTGGTTACGAGAGCGGTTAGCGAGAGTGGATAACAAGAGTGGGTGACGAGAGCGGCTAACTAGAGTGGTTACCTAGAGTGGTTAGCGAAAACGCTTAACGATTTGCCTGCTGTTCGCGAAACGCCAGCATACGACCCAGCGACTTCATGGCCAGCGCACTCACCTCGGGCGCGACAAAAATCTCTCCGTCGCCATCGCGCAAGGCAGACAGCAAATTATCGAGGCTGTTCATGCCCATCCAGGGGCAGTTGGCACAGCTGCGACAGGTCGCACCATTGCCGCCTGTGGGCGCTACCAACAGCTGCTTGTCAGGCACCGCCTGTTGCATTTTGAAGAAGATACCCTGATCCGTCGCCACAATCATCTTGCGCTGAGGCAAGCTTACCGCCGCGGCAATAAGCTGCGACGTCGAGCCTACGGCATCGGCAATATCAATCACTGATTGGGGTGATTCTGGGTGCACCAATACAGCTGCATCAGGGTGCACGGCTTTTAAGTCAAGAATGCCTTTTGCTTTAAATTCTTCGTGAACAATGCAGCTTCCATCCCACAACAGCATATCTGCGCCGGTTTTTCCCTGCACGTAACTGCCGAGGTATTTGTCCGGAGCCCAGAGTATTTTTTTGCCCAAACTGTCGAGATGCTCGACCACGTCGAGGGCGATACTGGAGGTTACAACCCAGTCGGCACGAGCCTTAACAGCTGCCGACGTGTTGGCATAAACCACCACGGTGCGGTCGGGGTGCTGATCGCAAAATGCGGCGAAAGCGTCTGCAGGGCAGCCGACATCCAGTGAACACGTCGCCTCTAAGGTAGGCATTAACACACGCTTGTTGGGCGTAAGAATTTTTGCCGTTTCACCCATAAATTTAACCCCAGCAACGATCAACGTCTCAGCGTCATGCTGACTGCCAAAGCGGGCCATTTCGAGAGAGTCAGAGACAATACCGCCGGTCTCTTCCGCCAGCGCTTGAATCAAGGGATCAGTGTAGTAATGGGCAATAATAACTGCATTTTTCGCCTGCAATTCACGCTTGATCTGCGCTTGCAGATCGGCGATGCGAGACTCGTCCACAGCGGGCTCTGGGTGAATCCGATTGAGATACTGTTCAACCACAAGACGCTGATCGAGATTCTCAACTAACTGCAATTTGTTGCTCATAGCGACATCACTATAAAAAGTCGATACCTATCATGCTTATAGTATCTAGCCGAGCGTTGACAACCAGTAAACCACCGTAACAATAACAATGGTCAAAATAGCAACCGCGGCAATCGCGTCCGCCTTGCTGTCTTCTGCAGAGAAATCGTGGGCTGTATTATGATTATCGTTGCTCATAGATCTACCTTATTAATCGCGTTTAAGTATTGGATGCCTCGGTCTATACGTTGATCGAAGAAAAACCGATCGGCGCGCATTCTAGCAATTGGATTATGCGCTGTCGCGCTTTTGGACCTGTAAATAGGGCTTTTTACTCCATTATCAGCCGCCTCCATCGACATTGAGGGCGTTAAATCACGCAACCAGCAGTTATACCTAAAAGCTATCACGATATAGATAAATAGTAATTTAAATGCATAACGCATGCCGCTATGATGGCGCCCTGAAAAATCTGCTCACACGCCCCTCAGATAGCGCATAATCCGCGCAGCTGAATAGTTGGAAAGCACAGTTCTCGACAGAAGGTTAATGAAACCGCCATGTATACCTACGATCAGTATGATCAAACACTCGTTGACGAGCGCGTCGCCCAATTCCGCGACCAAACTCAGCGCTACCTTGACGGGCAAATAAGCGACGAGGAATTTCTCCCGCTGCGGCTTCAGAACGGCCTGTACGTGCAGCGGCTTGCCCCTATGCTGCGGATTGCTATTCCCTATGGACTTCTCTCCTCGCGACAGGTGCGCAAGCTGGCGGAGATTTCCCGCAGATTCGACAAAGGCTATGTGCACTTCACCACAAGGCAAAATATTCAACTCAATTGGCCACAACTGGAAGAAGTTCCCGATATTCTCGCGGAACTCGCCTCTGTGCAGATGCACGCTATTCAGACCAGCGGCAACTGCATTCGCAACACCACCACCGACCAGTTTGCCGGTGTCGCCGTCGACGAAATTGAAGATCCACGTCCGTGGTGTGAAATTATTCGCCAGTGGTCAACATTCCACCCCGAATTCGCCTTTTTGCCGCGAAAATTCAAGATTGCGGTCTGTGGGTCAGAAGAAGATCGCGCGGCATTTTTGCTGCACGACATTGGCATACAACTGGTTAAGAACGACCGCGGCGAAACAGGCTTCCACATCTATGTTGGCGGTGGTCTTGGCCGCACCCCTGTCATCGCCTCCTCCATTAGGGAGTTTCTTCCCCAGAAGCACTTGCTCACCTATCTCGATGCCATCCTGCGCGTCTACAACCGCTATGGCAATCGCGACAACAAATACAAAGCGCGAATTAAAATCTTGGTTAAGGCGTGGACTCCCGAGGTTTTTGCCCAGCGCGTTGAAAGCGAATGGCAGCAGATTATCGCAGGGGACAAAGATGGCCTTGGCGAGTTAACCGGTCGTGAAATTGAGCGCGTAAAAACCTGCTTTACCCTGCCCAACTATAAAATCGTTGATCAAGCTGAAGCCGACGCTCAGTTGGCAGCTCTTGCCCAGGACAATATCCCCTTCGCACGATGGCTGTCGCGCAATGTGCGCGATCAGAAACAACCTGGCTATTCCGCAGTCACTCTGTCACTCAAGCCCGCAGGTGTGGCGCCAGGTGATGTCACCGATCGTCAACTAGAAAAAATCGCCGATCTCGCCGACCAGTTTTCGTTTGGCGAACTGCGCTCGACCCACAATCAAAATATTGTTCTTGCAGACGTATTAAAAAGCGATCTCTTTGATTTGTGGCAACTGGCGAAAGCCGATGGTTTAGCAACGCCCAATATTGGCACCATCAACGACATAATTTGTTGCCCAGGCGGAGACTACTGCTCGCTGGCCAATGCCAAATCAATTCCTGTTGCTGAAGCTATTCAGCGCAAATTTGAAGACCTCGATTACGTTTACGACCTCGGCGATCTTGAACTCAATATTTCCGGCTGCATGAATGCCTGCGGCCACCACCATGTCGGCCATATCGGTATTCTCGGCGTCGACAAGAAAGGTGAGGAGTGGTATCAAATTCAAATTGGCGGCAGCGCCAGCAAGCAGGCGGCGCTGGCCAAGGTATTGGGGCCATCGCTGTCGCGGGACGCGGTTGTCGAAGGCATCGAAAAGCTGCTCGACGTTTATATTGAGCATCGCCAACCCGAAGAGACCTTCCTTGCCACCTACCAGCGCATCGGGATGGATAAATTTAAGGAGCGTGTCTATGCCGAACATTCTTAGCCACGGCAAGGTTATCGACGACCATTGGATACTGCTGTCGGATGAAGACGCCATCCCCGCGCAGGGCGACATCATTGTACCTCTCAGCACATGGGCCGCACAGCGTGAAGTGCTGCTGGCACGCGAGGGCGCCGTAAGTGTCTTGCTCGACGGTCAGGATGAAGTCGAAACCATTGCCGATGATCTAGCTCACTTTCCGATGATTGCCATCCACTTTGCCAAATTTGTCGATGGCCGTGGTTTTTCCTCCGCTCTACTTTTGCGCGACCGCTATCACTATCAAGGGAATATTCGCGCCATTGGCCATATTATTCGCGACCAACTGTTTTTGATGAAACGCTGCGGCTTTAGTGAATTTAGCTTTTCCGCAGAGATCGACCTGCATGCTGCGGCCGACTCCTTGAACGTTTTTTCTGAAAGTTACCAAACAGCAGCCGACACAGCAGAGCCACTTTTTAGACGCCGGCGTTAAGCCTAATCGCGCAACAATCGGTGAAATAAGTGCGCAAGCCCATTGCGCCGGTCGCACAACTGTATTGAAATGGCGCCATGGATCATCACCTCATTCAATTGTTCTTTCTTGTTTTTACCGGTTCTGCCGTCGTCGCCTCATTGGCGCTATTCGGCAGGCAACCGCTGCTCGTCGCCTACATACTGCTTGGCGCCCTTATGGGCCCCCACGCACTAGGCTGGGTTACCGACGTTGAATTGATTGGCGAAATGGCCAGCATCGGCATTATTTTTCTGCTCTTTCTGCTTGGCTTAGATATGCAACCGCAAGCGCTGCTGCGCGTACTGCGACAAGTCACCCATATCACCTTGATAAGTTCCCTGCTATTTGCCGCTGTCGGTTACGGCATCGGTCATCTCTTTGGCTTTAGCGCAATTGAGAGCGTCATTATTGGGGCATCCATGATGTTCTCCAGCACCATTATCGGCATCAAGCTACTGCCGACCACAGTGCTGCACCACAGACACTCCGGCGAGCTCATGGTCGGCATGTTGTTGATGCAGGATTTTTTGGCGATTTTTGTTTTGCTGATGCTGATCTCGGCCTCGTCTGGCGGCAACAGCTTTCTTAATTTTGGCTTTAGTCTGGTTGCGCTCCCGATCCTAATTACTGGATCTGTGGTCATGGTGCGCTTCATTCTACAGCCACTTTTTGCTCGCTTTGACCGCATTGGTGAATATGTCTTTCTACTAGCCATTGGCTGGTGCCTAGGTGTTTCTGAACTCGCTGAATTCGCAGGCTTGTCCCGTGAGATCGGCGCGTTTATCGCAGGTATTTCAATCGCCACCAGCCCTATTGCGCCCTACATTGCGCTCAACCTAAAACCGTTGCGCGACTTTTTCCTGATCTTATTCTTTTTCTCTCTGGGTGGCGGCTTTAACCTCTCGCTCATCCCCCAGATCGCACTGCCCGCAGTTGTGCTGGCCGTTATCATGCTCACCTTAAAGCCTGTTGTGTATCACTGGCTGTTGCGCCATCAAAGCGAGAGTCATAACTTAGCCTGGGACATTGGTTTACGCCTCGGCCAAAACAGCGAATTTTCGCTGCTCATCGCCTATGTTGCCTTTAACACATCGCTAATTGGTAACGACGCCTCACATTTAATTCAAGCCGCAGCGATTATCACTTTTCTGATCTCCAGCTATATAGTAGTCTTCAACCTCGCCAACCCTATTGCGGTAAGTGACAAGCTCCGCAGAGACTAGCGACAGTAAAAAAAAACGGATTTAAGACGGATTAACAGTGTTAAGGAGTGACGAAGTTGGGGCAACTACAAACAAAAAAAATCTACGTCCATCAACTTGAACCGGGTATGTATGTTTCGGGGTTAGATCGACCTTGGCTAGAAACACCCTTTTACCTGCAAGGCTTTATGATTCGCAACGCAGGCGAAGTACAAAAGTTGGCTCTCTATTGCGACTACGTCTACGTCGATTACGAAAAAAGCATTGCCAACCTCAACGTAGAAGTCTCACACAAACTCTCTCACAGCCGAAAGCTGGGCATTGCAGCCACCCCTTTTACCAAAGAACTTGGAACCCGTCGCATTGTGAAATACGACGAACAAAACGCCGTTACCGAAGAAATTAAAACCGCGCACCAAGCCTACGAAAACATCAAAGGTGAGTTTGAAGACATGGCCAGCCGCATTAGCAGCGGCAAGACATTGAGCATTGCCAACCTAAATGACGTTGTTAACCCGTTAGTCGACAGTATTTTGCGCAATCCAGGCGCGAGCATCTGGTTGGCGCGCCTAAAATCACAAGACTCGTACACCTACCGGCACTGTATCGCGGTCGCTATTTGGTGCTCGGTTATTGGCCGCCAAATCGGCCTGCCGAAAAAAGAACTGACCCTGCTATCAATGGGCGGAATGCTGTTGGATATCGGTAAATTAAAAATTCCTGGGGCTATTCTTAACAAAACCGCACAACTGAGCGAGCGAGAATTTACCCTGGTCAAAAAGCATGTCGAGCTCAGTCTGAAAATGGTAGAAAGCTCGTCACGCACGTTGCCGCAAGCCGTGATTGATATGATCGCCAGTCACCATGAGCGCTTTAATGGCAGCGGATATCCACGCGCCCTGCAAGGCACTCAAATCCCTCTTTATGCCCGAATTGCCGCCATCGCCGACTGCTACGACGCCGTCACCAGCCAACGAGTCTACGCCCAACCCATTCCTCATGCGCTTGCCATTAAAAAAATGTATGAGTGGCGCGGCTACGACTTCCAGCCAGAACTTATAGAAGCGTTTATCCAATCGGTGGGTGTCTATCCGACAGGCACCCTCGTCGAACTCTCCTCGGGTGCAGTGGGTATTGTGATCAAGGAGAATCTCGGCAAGCGACTGCGACCACAGGTACTGATTATCTTGGACAGCGACAAGCAGCAACTGCCCGACTTTCAGGAGGTTAACCTCGCCGACCCCAGCGGTTCTATCGACATTTTGCGCACATTGGAACCTGGGGCCTATGGCCTAGACCCAGAAGCACTCTATATCTGATGAGCCCTACAGACAGCCGCTACACCACCGACCGACAGCCGCTGCTCGCAGCGCTTACTCAGCGCCTAGCGGTCAGCCGTGACCAACTCACCGTCCTCGCCTTAGTTGATCTGAGTAAGTTTTCACAGATCAACCAGCGCTACGGATACGCCACCGGCGACCAAATATTGGCCGAGCTGCATCGCGATCTAGCAAAGATCCCGAAAAATCCAATTTGCTGCGCGCGCATTGAGGGCGATAAATTTGCCTTTATTATCTCGCCCCTGCTGAATATTCAGCTAATTCCTCTGGTTGCCAAGAAAATTGATGATCGTCTGCGAACAAGCATTAAAATCGACGGCAAACTCGTCAGCCTCGAGGGCTGCGTCGGATTTTCTACCTCCGCCAATCCGTGCAGTGCAGAAACACTCTTACTTGAGGCCGAGGCCGCCGCAAAAACAGCGCAGACACTCGGCGTGCGCTACCACGTCAGTGAAGCCTCAAGCACACACAGCGCTAAACAGCAGATCGTGCTGCGACAACAGGTTTCTGATGCTCTCACCGAGAAAACCTTTGAGTTATTTTATCAGCCGCAGATCTATCTCCCAGACCTAACGCCGCGAGGCGCAGAGAGCCTTATTCGCTGGCCAGCAAACAATGACATTGATCCCGAGCAACTTATTGCCACTATCGAACAATTTGGTCGCATGGATGAACTATTCTCCTGGGTAATTAACACTGCTCTGAGAGAATCTGCACGCTGGACCCACGCGCAACAGTCCATTACGACCGCCGTTAATTTATCGGCATCCTGCCTCCGGCTGCCAGAGCTATTTAACACCATCGAGTCCAGCCTCAATCTTTGGGGCGCAGATCCATCACGCCTCTGCATTGAAGTGACCGAATCGACCATCCAGCAGGACCTCGATCAAGGCTTCAAAACCCTGAGTCGCATTAAAGAGTTAGGCGTAAAAATATCTATTGATGACTTTGGCACCGGGTATTCGTCACTGGAGTACTTCAAATATATTCCCGCTGACGAGCTGAAGATTGATAAATCGTTCATTCTTAATATGCGCGATAGCAAGGTTGATATGGACATCGTCAAACTAATTTTAGACTGGGGACGGCGCTTCAATTTGGCTATTGTCGCTGAGGGTGTTGAAGACCAAGAATCTCTTGCAATTCTCCAGCACCTCGGCTGCGACTACGCACAGGGCTATGGTATTAGTAAGGCGCTGCCATCAGAGGAGTTCAATAGATGGTTAGCAAATTATTCTGTGCCGGCGGTGGGCGAGAACACAGATCTCCCAATTCGCGAAGCTGATCACTAGGTCGCGTCATTGGGCAGAAATTTTCTGCTATCCTTTTGTAGGTAGTTTGCATCAGGCGGCCTCGTAATGCGCTGCAACCATGATGAGTGACGCTCCCGAAAGGGATGCTCTGGACACAACGGGGTCATTACGACGCCAGTGCAATGATTTTTAACTTAACTGGGATGTTAGCAAAACAATGAATCAGGGAATGCAAGAGCCCCCCGCGGCAGAAAAACTAAAAATCAGCAGTATTCCGCTCCATCAAGAGCTACTTCATCGCGATAACCACGAATACCAAATTACCACAGACATCTCGTCAGAGCTGCGCGTTGCCACCCTTGCCTATCTCAGTATTCAGCAAGAATTTAACCGCATAGGAAAAGCCGTTAAGGCTGACCTTCCGCCCGACATAGAGCGCTTAACCCCGTTTATTGATGCGCTGGTCGACAGTATTGTTCGAAATCCAGCCGCGGCTGTGTGGCTGGCACGGCTTAAAAGTAAAAGCAGCTATGCCCATCGGCACTGCATTTCCTGCGCAATTCTCTGCGGGGCCATGGCGCGCCAGCTCGGCTTAAGTCGCGAAGAGCTATTTAACCTCACTCTCTCAGGCCTTCTGATCGACATAGGTAAGCTAAGACTACCAGACGCACTACTGCGAAAAGCGACTGAATTAACCGCGGCAGAAAGTCATCTGGCACGCCGCCATATTCAAGACGGGATTGGGATATTGAAGAACACCTCGTTGCCTATAGAAATTATTAATGCCGTTCGCCACCACCACGAGCGCTTTAACGGCTGTGGTTATCCAAGCCAGTTGGCGGGCACAGACATTCCTCTCTACGCGAGAATTGCAGGGATTGTCGATTGCTACGACGCCCTAACCTCTCCGCGTTATTATGCGACCCCCATTCCCCACTCTGAGGCGATTTTAAAACTCGCCGGCTGGCGCGCCCGTCTCTTTCAAAAGAATTAGTCGACACCTTTATTCAAGCGATTGGTTTGTATCCACCGGGGTCATTGGTTGAACTCACCAATGGCGAGGTTGCCGTGGTCAGCGACTACAGGACGGGCATGGGCCGAAAACCGAAGCTAACTATTATTTTAGACGTTAACAAACAGCGCCTCGAGCACAAGAAAGTACTCCAATTGTCCGGCAAGGAAGGCACTATCGATATTGCCAAAACCCTGCCACCAGACGCTTACAACTTGGACCCCGAAGCCC
>LIDE01000022.1 GCA_001438605.1 SAR92 bacterium BACL16 MAG-120619-bin48
GCCAAATCCTAACCTATAGTAAAAACAAAAGCTAAAAATCGTTGATTTTAATCCTCAGCGTTAGGCAGGTTAATTGTATGGCAGTGCGGGCGTAGTATGACTACGTCCGCCTGCTTCCATTGAAAAATGGCGACGATTGTAAAACAATGGACACTACCTCGGTTTCTTCTGGCAGGAGGCTCCAGTGATTAAAGCCTGTTCTAATTTATAATCCTCCCACATAGACAGAACTATTGATCGCTAGCAGTTAGGCGCGTGTCTGTTTCGTAAATCTAATCTCAACCTTCAACAAAAGGCTTCGGCCCTCTCTAACATGAGACCCGAAGCCCTCCCATCACAATACCTTAAACGCCAACCCTGAATGCTCCTCTAAGCGCTTAACCAGTGCGCCACCCATCGCTGTTGATGGGGTCAAGAAGCCTCCGGCTTTGTCTTCTTTCTTGATATCCAATGCTAAACACAATCCTGCTTGCGCAAGCATTTTGGCGGTTGAGCCGTAGCCTGGGTCGCGGTCGCCGGTCACTTTTACGGTGACACGGTTACCGTCGTTATCTCTGCCGTTGACGCGAACGTCGAAGTAGCCGTTTAACTGTGCTTCTGGGCTTGGGCCTTCGCCGGGTGCTGGCAGCACGAATTTTTCTAGCAGTGCGCGTATTGGGCTGATGTAGAGTCCAAGGCCCAGTGCGCCGAAGCCGACTGTGGATGCGATTGCGCCGAGACGGCCTTTAAAGCCTTTTCCGGTGAGCATGCCTTCGTCGTAACTGAAGTCTTTGCCGTAGGCCATGTCGAGGAGTGCGTTGGAGTGCAGTACAACCCGTGAATTGATGGCTTCCATAATAAATGGTGCGATCCATGAGTCGAAGTCGCTGTCAAACAGTGGGCCTTTGACGCTGGAGGCTTTGTTTTGGTATTGGTGGTCTTTGCCGCACAGCAGGTAGGGGTTGCCCATTTGTTTGCGCACTTTGGGGTCGGCTTTGGCGGCTTTTAGGGCTTCGATCATGCTGGCAATGGTGCCGCCGGAGGCGCCGCCTTTCATGGCTTTGACGCGCAATTTTGCGTGGGGCATGTAGTGGTCGTATTGCTTTTTCGCCTGTTGCTGCATGACAAAGACGCCCAGATCTGAGGGGATGGAGTCGAAGCCGCAGCAGTTGACGATGCGTGCGCCTCTGGCTTTGGCGGTGGCGTGGTATTTGTCTTGCATCTGTTTGATCCAGTGGGCTTCACCGGTGAGGTCGGTGTAGTCGGTACCGGTTTCTGCACAGATTTTGATCAGCAGTTCACCGTACAGGGCGTAGGGGCCGACGGTGGAGATTATCACGCGGGCTTGGCTGCACATGGCTTGTAGGGAGGCTTCGTCGTGAGAGTCGGCGATGATCATGGGCAGATCGGTGGCGCGGTCGCCGTAGCTGTTGCACAGGTCGTTGAGTTTTTGCGCGGAGCGCGCGGCGATGGCCCAGCTCACGGTGCCTTTGGCGCCGACATGTTCTAGCATGTAGGTGGTTAAGATTTGCCCGACAAAACTGGTGGCGCCGAAAACGATGATATCGTATGGTTTATTTGAAATTTGGTCTTGTGACATAAGCTGTTCTTCTTTTTATAGTTTACAGTTGTTGTGACTTAACCCGCTGAGCGGATTATCCCCTATGTTGCCTGTGCTGTACTCTTTTGTCCGCTGTCCTTACGCCATGCGTGCGCGAATGGCTCTTCTTTACGCGAGTATAAAGGTTGAACTGCGCGAAGTCCTGCTGAAGGATAAACCGCCGTCTATGTTACTTGCCTCGCCCAAAGGGACTGTGCCTGTGTTGCTTTTGCCTGACGGAGGCGTGCTCGACCAGAGTGTGGATATTATGCACTGGGCGCTGTCTGTTCGCGACCCTGCGGGTTGGCGCACTGAGGCGTTGGCGGAGCCGATAGCGGCGCTGATTCAACAAAACGATGAGCAGTTTAAAACCCATCTCGATCACTACAAGTACTGGGAGCGATTTCCCGCTGAGTCGCAGGGTTTTTATCGCGAGCAGGGGGAGCAGTTTTTGGCGCGGCTGGAGACGCAGTTGAGTTCCCAGCGCTATTTGCTGGCAGAGCATGTCACGCTGGCGGATATTGCGCTGTTTCCGTTTATTCGTCAGTTTGCGTTTGTCGATAAGCGCTGGTTTGATCAGGCGCCTTATCCCAAGCTGCAATCTTGGTTGCAGGGGTTTCTTAATTCTCCGTTGTTTTTGGCGGTGATGAAAAAATTGCCGCCGTGGCAGCAGGGCGATGCTGTGGTCTTGCTGCAATAGTTGAGCGTCTTGTGACCAAGCCTGCTAAGAAAATAACCCTCTAATTCATTTCATTTTCCTTCATCGGCCTCGATGTTGGTATCATTGCGCCCCTTGCGAAAGACCACGATTTTTTGCCTTTTTTATGTACAGGATATTCAATGTTTGGCTTTTTTGAACGCTTGGTGAACCCCTTTCCGCCTGAGTCACCACAACTTCCGCCGCGCGGGATTTACGCGTTTTGTCGCTATTATATTCGCGGCATTGAGCACTGGTTGGTGTTGATGGGCGTGCTCACTGCGATTACTGCGGTGTCTGAGGCCATGCTGTTTGGCATTCTTGGACAGGTGGTAGATTGGCTGGCGGGCAGTGATCGCGAGACGTTCTTTGCTGATTCGTGGCCGATGCTGCTAGGGATGACGGTGTTCATGTTAGTGGTTATTCCGCTGGTGACGACGGCGCACTCGCTGGTGGTGCATCAAACCTTGATGGGTAATTTCCCGATGTCGGTGCGCTGGATGACGCACCGCTATTTGCTCAACCAAAGTTATGGCTTTTTTCAAAATGAGTTCAGCGGGCGCATTGCCACTAAGGTAATGCAGACCGCGCTTGCCGTGCGCGATACGGTGATGAAGCTGCTCGATGTGATTTTGTTTGTGATCATTTATTTGACCACGACGTTGATTCTTGTCGCCAGTGCCGACTATCGCCTGTGCTTGCCGCTGCTGGTTTGGCTGCTGTTTTATATTTTTGTGCAGCGACATTTTGTGCCGCGCATGAAGAATATCTCCACTCGCCAGGCAGATGCGCGGTCTCTTATGACGGGGCGTATCGTTGATAGCTACACCAATATCGTGACGCTTAAGCTGTTTTCCCACAGTGCCCGTGAGGCTGATTATGTGAAAGACGGTATGAGCGAGTTTCTCGACACGGTGCACCCGCAGATGCGTTTGGTTACTCAGCTGAATATTACGCTGTGGACCCTGAATATGTTTCTGGTCTTCGGAACAGGGGCCATGGGTATTTATCTCTGGACTACTGGCGTGGTGGATCCGGGTGCGGTGGCGATTGTGATGAGTTTGGCGATTCGCCTCACTGGCATGTCGCACTGGATTATGTGGGAGATCAGCAGTCTGTTTGAAAATATTGGTATTGTTCAAGACGGTATCAATACAATTTCTATTCCTCACGCGGTGGTTGATCGAAAAGACGCGACGCCGCTGGTGGTCAGCAAGGGCGAGATTCATTTCGACCATGTTAATTTTGCTTACCACAGCGATGCCAAGGTATTTGACGACCTCAATCTAACCATTACCGCCGGCGAAAAAGTTGGCATTGTTGGGCGCAGCGGTGCAGGAAAGTCGAGCTTGGTGAGTTTGTTGCTGCGTTTTTACGATGTGCAGAGCGGTGCGCTGACTATTGATCAGCAGAATATTGCCGAGGTGACTCAGGACAGCTTGCGCGATGCCATCGCCATGGTGACGCAGGATACGTCGCTGCTGCATCGCTCGGTGCGTGAAAATATTATGTTTGGTCGTCCCGATGCCAGCGAAACACAAATGATTGCTGCTGCTCAGCAGGCTCAGGCCCACGAGTTTATTCTCGGTTTGCGCGACAGCAAAGGGCGCACCGGTTACGACGCTCACGTCGGTGAGCGCGGTGTGACCTTATCGGGCGGTCAGCGCCAGCGTGTGGCGATTGCGCGAGTGCTGCTAAAAGATGCACCGATTTTGGTTCTCGACGAGGCGACCTCAGCATTGGATTCTGAAGTGGAAGCGACGATTCAAGAGAGTCTCAACAAGTTGATGCAGGGCAAAACAGTCATTGCCATCGCCCACCGGTTATCCACCATCGCGGCAATGGATAAGTTGATTGTGTTTGATCAGGGCAAGATTGTGGAGCAGGGCACGCACCAGCAGTTAATTGCGCTGAATGGCGTCTACGCTAAATTATGGAGTCACCAGTCCGGCGGCTTTCTCGGTTTCGACTAAAATTTTTGGTATCACCTTTTTATGATTACATTAAGCAATATTCAGCTGTGCCGTGGCCAAAAAGTTCTGTTAGACGATGCTGAGCTGGTTGTTCACCCCGGGCAGCATATCGGCATTATTGGTGCCAATGGCAGTGGCAAATCGACTCTTTTCAAGCTTTTGATGGGGCAGGTTACGCCTGATGCGGGCGACCTATTTATTCCGTCAAACTGGCGTGTTGCGCATATGGCACAGGAATTGGCCAACTCGGAAAACAGTGCCCTCGACTTTGTCCTCGATGGCGATCCCGCTATTCGCGCTATCGAAAGAGCGATTGAGCAGGCTCTTGCTGACGGTGATAACGACCGTCTCGCCCTTGAATACGAGAAAATGGACGCTGCCAACGGCTTTGATGCCCACTATCGCGCCGAGCAGTTGCTGCATGGTTTGGGTTTTGCGCAGTCTGAAGTGAATCGTCCGGTCAATAGCTTCTCTGGCGGCTGGCGCATTCGCCTCAATCTGGCTCAGGCGCTGATGAGCCCGTCGGACTTAATGCTGTTAGATGAGCCGACAAACCACCTCGATTTAGATGCCACACTCTGGCTGGAGCAGTGGTTGAAAAGCTACGCGGGAACTCTGCTTATTATTTCTCACGATCGCGATTTTATCGACAATGTGGTCGAGCGTATTGTGCATATCGATCAACAAAAAGCGAATGCCTATAAAGGCAACTATTCGATGTTTGAAAGAGTGCGCAGTGAGCGTTTGGCATTGCAACAAGCCAGTTTTGAAAAGCAGCAAAAGCGTCGCAAAGAAGTTGAAGATTTTATTACTCGATTCAAGGCGAAAGCGTCTAAAGCGAAGCAGGCGCAGAGTCGTGTTAAAGAACTTGCGCGCATGGAAGAAATTGCGCCTGCACATATCGACTCGCCATTTTACTTTAGTTTTCCAACGCCGAAAAAAGCTTTTAGTGCGCTGGTAAATATCAGCCAAGCTGATTTAGGTTACGATAAAAAAACGATTCTTAATCAAGTGAACTTTGATTTGCATCCGGGTACGCGAATTGGATTGCTCGGTCCAAACGGTGCTGGCAAATCTACGCTGATTAATAGTTTAACCGGTGATTTAGGTTTGCTTAGTGGCAATCGTGTGTATGGTGAAAATGTAAAAATTGGTTATTTCGCGCAGCATCAATTAGAGGTTTTAGACTTGCAGGCTAGTGCGTTTTTGCATATTCACCGAATTAGTCCGAAATCAACTGATCAAGAAATAAGAAACTATCTGGGCAGCTTTGACTTTCACGGTGATAAAGCATTGGAGCCGATTAAAGATTTTTCCGGCGGTGAAAAAGCGCGCGTTGCGCTGGCGCTTATTGTCTGGCAGAAACCCAATCTGCTGCTGTTGGATGAGCCCACTAACCACTTAGATTTGGAGATGCGCCAAGCCCTAACGATGGCGTTGCAAGGCTATGAGGGCGCGTTGGTGGTGATTTCTCACGATCGCCATTTGTTGCGCAATACGGTCGATCAGTTTTATTTGGTGGCGAACGGTGAGGTGCAGGAATTTGATGGCGATCTGCAAGATTATCAGGTTTGGCTAAAAAATTATAACCGAACGCCAGACGCACAGGTTAAAAATAGTGTGCCGGATAACAGCGTGGAAAAATTAAGTGGTGCTGAGAAAAAAGCGCAGCGCCAGCAGTCTGCCGAAGCGCGAAAAAAGATTGCACCGTTAAATAAAAAATCACAGCAACTCGAAAAAGAAATTGAAAAAAACGAGAAGCAATTGGCTGATGTTGAGCATGAATTAGCCGATACCGATTTATACACTGACGCAAAAAAAGAGGCGCTAAAAATGCTTCTTGATCGTCAAGCAAAAACAAAAAAAGCAATTGCTGATAAAGAGGCAGAGTGGCTCGAAATACAGACGCAAATTGAGGCTATGTCCTAGGTTTTCGTGAACTGATTCAAGTAGTTAGTATTGTCAGAGTGTTTTCCAGGTTGGCAGTGTGCGAGGGAAGTTGCTAGTATGTTCTGCAATGTGATATCGATTGGTGAACATTATGTTTGAGTTTAAAAAAAATGCGAACAAGAAAGGTTCGGTAACCGATGCAGGTGCTACCTCTCACGAGGAAGGCGCTGACATCAGTTCATTATTACTAGGAGGTAGTGCAATGATAGGTCCAACAATTGTGATCGAGGGCAAGATCATCAGTGGTGAAAACATGCTGGTTGAAGGTAGAGTGATTGGCAGTATTTCTGCCCCTGAGCATGAAGTAACTGTGGGTGTGTCGGGTGATTTAGCGGCGGATATTTCTGCCAAAGTTGTCCGTGTTGAAGGCAAGGTCAAAGGTAATATTTCTGGCAGCGAGAAAGTGATTATTTCAAAGCGCGGCAATGTGTTGGGTAATATTGATGCGCCGCGGGTGACACTTGAAGATGGCGCCAAATTCAAAGGCAGTATTGAGATGGATCCCGGCACTGCGGTGTTGTCCGAGCTGCCAACTAAGGCGAGTGTCAATCACAAGTCGAAACTGGTTGAGAGTGAGGAAGATCTGCTCTCGTCTACGTCAACAATTTCCTAACGTCACAGGTTAGTCGCTTATCGAACAGGTCTCGATTGTGTCGAGGCCGTTTGTTTGCGAATAGTCCGCCACTGTAGGCCCGAGCCAGAATGACACAGCGAAGTGCAGTTCCAATACCAACGGATCACGGCGATCTCCAGCTACACAGCAATCTTGCGGCTGCGCTGTTCGAATCGGTGCGGCCAGAGAAACAACTGGTGGTGCTGGATGTGGGTCGAGCAACCTCTGCGACGGTGGATTTGTTTAACCAGTTTAAATGTAAGCTTATCTTCAGTGATCTGTACGCTGACCCCGTGATGACAGAGATTGACGAGACAGTGAGCCACGAGCAGTTGGTGGGGCGTTTTCAGTCTGCGCTAGGTCTGCCAGTGGGCTGCAAAATTGATATCTGTCTGTTCTGGGATTTCTTTAATTATCTCGATGGCACGTTGCTCAGCGCCTTTGTGCAAGCATTGCGGCCCTATGTTGATAACAACACCTGCGGTTATGGGTTGGGTGTGCTCAACTCGCGCTCTGCGCTACCCAATTATCGTTATGGTCTGCACAAACTGAATCAATTGATGCAATATCCTCGCGCTGAGGCGCAGCTGCCGGTGTATCCGCATTCCCAGCGCGATCTAAATGCCTATTTAGGCTATTTTGAAATTGAAAAGAGCAGGCTTATGCCCGATGGCCGAGTGGAGTATTTTATTGCGCGCGCCAATGACTCCGCGCCCCCAAAGAAAGCGATTTTCTAGGCGCCAAACCCCCGCCCACTCTTGTACACTTCCCCCTTTGAACGATTTTCTAAAAACCATACTATGCAGCGTTTTTTTAGGCGTCTGAGGGGAGCGATATGAAACAAGCCATTATTGTTGGGGCCAGTTCTGGTCTCGGATATGAATTAGCCATTCAACTGGCCGCTAAGGGCTATCAGCTCGGCTTAATGGCGCGTCGCGAGTCGCTGCTTGAGGAGTTGCAGGCGAAATTGCCCGGTGAGCACTTTATTCAGGTGACGGATGTGACTGAGGCTGAAACGTCACAGCAGCAGCTTAAAGATCTTATTGCGCGCATGGGCGATGTGGAGTTGATTGTCCTCAGTTCAGGGGTGGGTCTGTACGAGAAAAAATTGGATTGGACGCTTGAGCGGGAAATGATCGATGTTAACGTGCGCGGCTTTGCAGCGCTGTCGATTGTGTCGATGGATCATTTTATGGCTCGCGGCGCGGGACATTTGGCGGGTATTTCCTCAGTTGCGGCGCATATGTCGGGTGGACTAACACTCACCTACCACGCGACTAAGGCGTTTGTGTCCAACTATCTTGCCGGTATGCGCTCGCGGGCTGCGCGATCTGGGTTGCCTATCACCATCACGACCATCGAGCCTGGATTTGTTAAAACGCCGATGGTGCAGGGCAATCCCGTGTGGATGGCGCCGGTGGAGAAGGGCGTTGCGCAGATGGTTGCGGGTCTTTTAAAGAAAAAGAACCATATCTTTATTACTAAGCGCTGGGGTGTTGTGGCGGGAATACTCTATTTTATTCCACAATCGCTGCTGCGGAAATTTATGTAAGCGTCACCGCTGTTTTTTTGAATGTAAGTAATCACTTAAGATGCACACATTATGACTAAAGGTGTTCAAACAGCTCTGCGCAAAGGCGTTGTCGATATGCTGCCGCTTAGTTTCGCGGTGTTGCCTTGGGGTATTTTGTTTGGGTCTATTGCGGTGCAGCGCGGGTTTAGTTGGTTTGAAGCGCAGATGTTTTCTGCGCTGATTTTTGGGGGTGCGGTGCAGATTGTCACCGTTGAGTTGATCGCCGATAACGTTTCGCTGCTGACGATTCTGTTCACTGCCTTTGTGATTAGTTCGCGGCATTTTCTCTATGGGCTGTCGCTTCGTGAAAGGCTTAGCCCGCAGCCGCTGAAGTGGCGTCTTGGGTTGGGGTTTTTGCTCACCGACGAATTGTTTGCGGTGTCGGGGCACCGTCGTGCTTATCAAGGTCGGCTGCGGTTATTTTATGCCTTGGCTGCGGGCGGCAGTTTTTATCTGGCATGGAATCTTTGGACCTTTATTGGCATTGTCGCTGGCGCTTCGCTGCCAGACCTAACCGATTTGGGGTTGGATTTTGCCATCGCAGCGACGTTTATTGCGCTGGTTATTCCCAGTATTAAGACGCTTGCCACGCTTGTGGCCTGTCTTGCGGGGGCGACCGCCGCGGTGGTATTTCAGCTGTGGCAGTTTGAGCTGGGACTTGTCTGTGCGGCATTGATTGGCATGTCGGCGGGCTATGTTGTCAGCAAGATGCGGGGTGCGGCATGACTTTAGTGACTATTGTGCTGCTGGCCTGCGTGACGTTTACGACTCGCTACCTGTTTCTTGAAGGTCGCCTGCCTGTGCGCTTGAGCAGCAACTTTAAGCAGTTCCTCAGTTTTAGTGGGCCGGCGGTGTTGTCCGCCATCTTTGTGCCGATATTGCTGGTGCACGATCATCAGCTCGACCTCAGTCTGCAAAATCCTTATCTGTGGGGCGGCGCTATGGCCGTGGCAGCGGGCTACCGAACGGGCAGTGTGTATTGGACGGTGGGTCTTGGCACGCTGGTGTTTGTCTTGGTCGGATACGTTTTTTAATCGCTCTTGCCCTGTCTGGCAGCGACGCCAAAGCAGAACGCCGCGGTCATGAAAAAGCCCTTCCATCGGTGTCAGAGTTGCATTCAACACCGTAAGAGATTGCTACTATCTGTGCATACCAAAAGAGGTTAAGCAAAATGATTCCACGTTCTTTGTACGATTCAGATCACGATATGTTCCGCGACTCGGTGCGCAAATTTATTGAAACCGAAGCCATGCCGCACCATGAGCAGTGGGAAAATGACGGTATGGTGAGCGATGAGATCTGGCTGAAGGCTGGTGAACAGGGCTTTTTGTGTCCCACGGTGCCTGAGGAATACGGCGGTGTTGGTGCTGATTTTCGCTACAACTGTATTGTTAATGAAGAAATTGGCCGGTCTGGCTGCACGGGTCTCGGTTGGACTCTACACTCGGATATCGCGGTTCCTTATATTGTTCGCTACGGCAGTGATGAGCAAAAGCAAAAGTATCTGCCGCGCTGTGTGACGGGCGAGTTGATTACGGCTATTGCCATGACTGAGCCAGCCGCAGGTTCGGACTTGCAGGGCACTAAAACGACGGCGGTGCTGGACGGTGATGACTATGTGATCAACGGTTCAAAGACCTTTATTACCAATGGTCAGAAGGCCAATTTGGTGATTGTTGTGGCAAAAACGGACACGTCGGCAGGCTCAAAAGGGATTAGTTTGTTTCTCGTCGAGGCAGGCACGCCCGGCTTTAGCAAGGGTAAGAATCTGAAAAAGCTGGGGATGAAAGCTCAGGACACCTCTGAACTATTTTTCCAAGATGTACATGTGCCGAAGGCCAATTTGCTCGGTGAGCTCGGTCGCGGTTTTGTCTATTTGATGCAAGATCTGCCGCAGGAGCGCCTGTCGGTTGCTGTTGGCGCTAATGGTATGTGTCAGGCGCTGCTTGAGTTGACGGTCAACTATGTGAAGGAGCGCAAGGCGTTCGGTACGACGGTTGCAACCTTTCAAAATACGCAGTTTAAGTTGGCTGAACTGGCCGCTGAGATTAGCTGTGCGGAGGTTTTCTTGGATCGTTGTACGGAGCTGTTGATTGCGGACAAGTTAGACACGGTCACTGCATCAAAACTCAAGCTGCTGACCACTGATTTACAGTGCAGAGTGGCGGATGAATGTCTTCAGTTGCACGGTGGTTGGGGCTATATGTGGGAATACCCTGTCTGCCGCGCGTTTGCTGATTCGCGTGTGCAGCGTATTTATGCGGGCACCAATGAGATTATGAAGTTGATTATCGCGCGAGACTTGATGAAGTAATTGCAGGTCTGAGAAGCGCCAGACTATCTGCAACAGTGAGGAGCAAGCAGTGCTTTCGCTGTTGCAGATATTTTTACTCTGCAGTCTACCTAATGCCTATTAACATCCTCTAACGTCTTCAAAAATCTACAAAAATCCGCCAATAGGGTTAAACGTCTTAGAAAATCAATTTTTATAGGATGGGTCAATCTTGTCGATAATCCGCGTTAGCGCTTTAAATTCTAAATTGCCCGCTGCTACGCCCATGCCCTGTATTTTCATGAGTTGCTCTGAACGATCGAGAATCGACTGAGCGACAGGAATAATCGGCTTACCCGTCGCATCGCAGGCTACCTGCACTTCACAGGAACGCTGCAGCGCCCACATGTTGTAGAACGCTTCTGGTATTGAGCGCCCACAGGTCAAGAGACCGTGGTTGCGCAGAATCAACATGCTTTTGTCACCCATATTGGCAATCAATCGAGGTTTCTCGTCGTCCATCACTGTCAGACCTTCGAAGTCGTGGTAGGCAACACGATTGGTCAGCAGCGCAGAATAGAAGTTGTCGCTGCGCAATCCCTCTGCAGAACAGGCCACGGCCATGCCTGCATCGGTGTGGGTATGGGCGATACAGGCGACATCGTGACGCGCTGCGTGAATGGCTGTGTGAATAACAATGCCCGCTGGATTAACCGCGTACTCTGTGGGTTCGACAATATTGCCGTTGATATCCACTTTAACCAAGTTGGATGCTGTGACCTCGCTGTAGTGCAGACCGTAGGGGTTGATCAGGAAATGCTCGTCGTCGCCCGGCAACTTAACCGTAATATGGTTGTAAATCAGTTCCGCCCAGCCGAGGTAATCAAAAATTCGGTAGCAGGCTGCGAGTTCAACCCGCAGTTCTTGTTCTGTTTGAGACATTAAGTCGCCCTCTTGACAAATTTAATTAAAATCAGGTTCTGTGTGTCATTGACGCGAGTGAGCATTCGCCACGTGACACCTGTGTGGCGGTACTTGGCTCGACATGCTGGCGATGAGGCAGCGCGAGTGATTAAAGCGCTAGTGTCAGGATGATTATTTTGCCCGCGACAGATGCTGCAAATTAGCACAGATTGTTCCGCACTGTCATCCGAGGGGGCAACAGAATGTGGCTGAAGGGTTTCGCTTGATGAGCAGAGCCCTACAGAGTGAACCGCTCTGGCCTGTAAGGCTGAAATTATGGGCGGCCTACTTTCATTGCGGATTAACAGGCGACAATGTGGCGACTCGCCAGCGATATGGTTGCTTAAATCAAAGGCTCAAGGGCGGCCGCAGCGGCCCAACCCGAGAGCACCGCACCCTCGAAACGTGGTCCGGCAAAGGCATCTCCTGCCAATGCCAGTGGCGGCAGCGTCGTATTGTCGCTGAGGACGATACAACGGGCCGAATCCACGACATCGGGTTTGCTGTAACGCCAGCCCTGCACCTGAAACTCAACGACATTGGCACCTAGCAACGGTTGTGCAGCGTCAATTAATTGTTGCCCCACCGCATGTCTGTCTTGATCAAAATGGGCAGCACTAAAACTGCCGCTGCCATGAATGGTTACTGCGGGCACGGCTGATACGCCTTTCTGCTGGTTGTCACTTATCCACGCAATGGGACCGTCGGAAAATGCCATGGCGCCTGGCTTGGCTAGGGCGCTTGGCTGGTCGAGCACGGCCATGACGGCAATGCAGCTTTCGTAGGTAATGCGCGCGAGGCGAGTTTGCATTTCTTCAGTTATGGGCACAGCGCCGCTGTGAAGAAGGTCGAGGGTCTGGGGAATGGGCGCCGTTATCAGCAGTGCCTTTGCTTGCACACTATCGCCAGTGTCCAACTCAACATGCCAGTGGTTGCCTTGCTGTGCGAGGCGCACTGCGCGCACGGTGCGCATCACATCAATGTCCTGCGCCAAATGTTTGGCAATGGCTGTCATCGTGGGCACTCCTCGGTAGCGAGGATGGCAGTCTTCTCCGCCGGGGTAGCTGCTGTACCATTCTGCAGCAACACCAAGGCGAATCCACTCGGCAACCACAGCCTTAAATCGTTCATCGCGGGCTGTCATAAATTGTGCGCCGTGGTCGAACGTCGCATCGCCAATGCGGCGCCCAGCCAATCGTCCGCCCAGGCCGCGACCTTTATCGACAACCAGCACTTGCTTGCCTGCTTTTTGCAGTTCGACAGCGGCACTTAAACCCGCGAGGCCTGCGCCAATAATAAGAATATCGGTGGAAAGAGATTTAGGCATAAATGATATTTTTCAGTGTGTTAGTGAGTGAGCGTCGGGCGGTTTTCTTTTCAGATCTATTGTTCTCAGGCATCGTGCTTGCTGACATCTTGTCTGCGTGCGTCCGTTTTACAGCGCACGGAACAGTAGCGCACCTCGTCCCAGACGCGTTCCCATTTTTTTCGCCACGAGAACGGACGCTGGCAAATGGGGCACATCTTAGACGGTAGATTTTCTTTTTTAATCGCTTTTGGCATTCATACCTAATCGGTCACGGGTTGTTTCAGATAAGACTGCGGTTACCGCTATGCCGCCTTGAGGGGCGAGCCGGCCAAGGTAATACGGTGCATTAAGCGCGCCTGTCCCTGATAGTCGTTGTTGGCCATGTGCCATGTGGAGCGATTATCCCAAAATGTCACAGACCCGGGTAGCCAATTAAAGCTGCAGGTAAACGCGGGTGTATTGACATGGGCAAACAGCTCGTCAAGCAGCTCACGGCCTTGATCAAACTCCCAGCCTTCGATGCTGATGGTGTGGCCAGGGTTCACGTACAGTACTTTGCGGCCACTCTCAGGGTGAATTACTACCACTGGGTGGGTCGCATCGCCCACGCGATCCATGCCGCCGAGCTGGTCGGCTAGGTCAGTGAAGCGGTAGATACCGTTCTCACCGTAGAGGTGCGTGTTGGAGTGAACTGCGCGCAACCCTTCAAGGCGTTTTTTCATTGTCTCAGGTAGTGCGTCGTAGGCAGCCGCAAGGTTGGCGAACTGGGTATTGCCGCCGGTTTCGGGCAGTGTGCGGGCGACGAGAATGGAACCCATCGCAGGGATATCGTCATAGGAATGGTCTGTGTGCCAGCCGCCGCCAATATTGGTTTGCTGCGTCTTTTCTTTGCGCACCTCAGCAATTTGTGGGTGCTCGGCAGTCGTCTTAAAAAATTTATTGACCACAATCTCGCCAAAACGGTTGGCGAAGCGCAGGTGTTCATGGGGCGGAAAATCTTGGTCGCGAAAAAATAACAGCCCATGTTCTGCAAAAGCGGCACGCAATTGGTTGAGCTCGATGTCTGTCATGCGCGACAGTTGCAGATCGCTGACAACAGCGCCGCAGCCGGGAGAGAAGGGGACAATTTTCATGGTGAGATTCTTATTGTTTTTATGGATGCTTTATTTCAGCACCTTTTGCGCAGCTTGTCACCACAACATCTTGCCGAGGCGAGTTGAGGCGATTTAAGTGAGATGCAGAGCTATTCTGCGAGTGGGAGTGGATAGCGGTGGGTTTAAAGGGCGTCCTTGCCCACGAGATTATTGCTTATCCATGCTCCAGATGCCTGGGCCGCGCGCGGCGATATATAAGAACGCAAAGCAATAAAGCGCTGCCAATTCACCGCGGTTGATTATGGGGAAGAAGTCGTTCATGCCGTGGGCCATCCAGTAGGCGACAGCCATGGTTCCACTGCAGATAAAAGCGATAGGACGCGTCAATAGTCCAATCATCACCAATAATCCACCGACCAACTCGATCACCCCAGCCGTGTACATGAGCGGGCTGAGCGGATAGGGAAAATCCACGGGAAAATTAAACAGTTTTTGTGCCCCGTGCCATATAAACAAGAATCCTGTGACGATTCTCAGTAGCGCATAGCACTGCTCTTCACGATCTTTCAACAGATTATCTAAAAATGTCATTTTTATACCCCTTTAATTATTGAACTTACCTTGTAAACATTTGTTTATCCGAAATGCTGTTGACCATTTGTTGGTCAGCATATCCACCATAAAACCATTTCGTCAGTAACACAATATAAGCCGCAAAAACGGCAGGGCATGAGGGGTGATTGCGGACTTACGCAACCCGCGAATCAGTCGCGCCGGCGTCTTCCAATGCAGCTCTGTACTCTTCGCCATGTCCGTGTTCGCTGACGACTTGCATGAGGGTCATGCCGTCTTGGTTGGTGGCGTTTAGGTTGTGACCTGCAGCTTTAAAAAAGGTTAAGAAGGTTTTGAAGTTGTCGATATTCATACCGCGGTAGGCTTTTTCCAACAAGTGATAGTCGGGGCTGACACCGGCTGGCGCTTGGTAGTTGAGGAAGCTTTTAACGCGATCGTCGTCAAACACTTCACCGAGTATTTTTTGTTTGTCTTTCTTTAATGACATGGTATCTATTTTTCCTATTACAAAAGTGTGTTGAGCTTTTGCAGTAACAGTTGATTGACCTGTTGTGGGTTCGCTTGGCCTTTTGAGGCCTGCATGATTTTACCCATAAAGCCGCCGAGTTTTTTACCGCGCTTGCTCTCATCGCTGTTGATGTAGTCTTCCACCATGGCTGGGTTGGCGGCCAATACGTCGGCGACAATTTTTTCGAGGGCGCCGCTGTCAGACACTTGCTTGAGACCGCGTGCTTCAATAATGTCATCGGCGCTGCCTTGTCCAGCCCACATGCCATCAAACACGTCTTTCGCCATTTTGCCTGAAATACTGCTGTCGCTAATGCGCGCAATCAGGCCTGCCAGTTGCTCTGCGCTGACGGGGCTTTTGGCGACGCTGAGATCTTGGCTGTTGAGCCGCGCTGAGAGTTCACCCATGATCCAGTTGGCGGTCAGTTTGGCGTTGTTGCTGTGGCTGACGACGGTTTCAAAATAATGTGCGGTGGCTGCGTCGCTGCTGAGAATGCCGGCGTCGTAGTCTGACAGCTCGTATTGCGCAACAAAGCGCGCCTGTCGTGCATCGGGCAGTTCTGGCAGAGTGCGGCGCAGTTCTGCAATGGTTTCTTCGCTGACAATCACCGGCAGCAAGTCGGGGCAGGGGAAGTAGCGGTAATCATTGGCTTCTTCTTTGCTGCGCATGGAGCGAGCCACTTTGGTGTCGCCGTTGTAGAGGCGCGTTTCTTGAATCACTTTGCCGCCGTCTTCGATGAGGTCTATTTGACGCTCTACTTCGCGGGCAATGGCCTCTTCCATAAACTTAAATGAGTTGAGATTTTTTGTTTCCGTTCGGGTGCCGAGCTCTGTTGTGCCGTGCGGGCGAACGGAGACGTTGACATCAAAACGCATGCTGCCCTGAGACATTTCGCCGTCACAGATGCCGATGGAGGTCACGATGCTGTGGAGTTTTTTGGCGAATGCGACAGCTTCCTCTGCATTGCGCATGTCGGGTTCGGAGACAATTTCAATCAGGGGCGTGCCCGCGCGATTTAAATCGATACCGGAGAAATTGCTGCTGAAGTTGCCTTCGTGCAGTGACTTTCCCGCGTCTTCTTCGAGGTGTGCGTGATGGATGCGAATACTCTTTTTACTGCCGTCGGCAAGCTGAATTTCGACATTGCCGCGCCCTACAATGGGCTTTTCCAGCTGCGTGGTCTGGTAGCCTTTGGGCAGGTCTGGATAAAAGTAGTTCTTCCGCTCGAAGGCGGACTCGCGGGCAATCTCTGCGTCGATGGCGAGGCCAAACATGATCGCATAATTGACCGCTTGCTTGTTGAGCACGGGCAGAGTGCCGGGCATGGCGAGATCAATGGCGCAGGCTTGGGTGTTGGGTTCTGCTCCAAAAGCGGTGCTGGCGCCAGAGAATATTTTAGTTTTGGTGGCTAGCTGCACATGCACTTCTAGACCGATAACAGTTTCCCATCCGCGATGACTCATTGCGCTGCTCCCTGCTGAATTGATGCTGGCGCGAGGTTGTGCCAGTCGGTTGCCTGCTGGAATTGGTGGGCGACGTTTAACATCAGCGCTTCGTCAAAGTAGTTGCCGATGATTTGCAAGCCGACAGGCTTGTCTTCGACCATGCCGCAGGGAATCGACATGCCAGGCAGTCCAGCCAAGTTGGTCGCGATGGTGTAAATATCTTCGAGGTACATGGCTACTGGATCGTCGCCTTTTGAGCCAAATTTGAAGGCTGGTGACGGACAGGTGGGGCCCATAATCACATCTACTTGGGCGAAGGCGCGAGTGAAATCCTGCTGGATCAGCTGGCGCACCTGTTGAGCTTTGCCGTAGTAGGCGTCGTAATAGCCCGCAGAAAGACAGTAGGTGCCGATGAGAATGCGACGCTGTACTTCTTCCCCAAAGCCTTCGCCACGGGTGCGGCAGTACATATCTTGCAGATCTTTCGGCTCGTCACAGCGATAGCCGTAGCGCACACCGTCAAAACGACTAAGGTTGGCGGAGGCCTCTGCGGGTGCAATAACATAGTACGCGGGGACGGAAAGAGCCGAGTTGGGCAGACTAATATCCACCAGTTCGGCACCTTGTGCGACGAGGTCGGCCAGGGCTTGACGCACGGCGGCTTCTGTTCCGGGGTGTAAACCTTCCGAGAAATACTCTTTGGGGACGCCGATTTTTAAGCCTTTTATGGGACGGTTTAATGTGCTGCTGTAGTCAGGTACTGGCTGATCGACGGAGGTTGAGTCTTTCTCGTCATAGCTGGCCATGCAGCTAAGCATAATTGCGCAGTCTTCTGCGGTGCGCGCCATGGGGCCGCCTTGGTCGAGACTTGAGGCAAAGGCAATCATGCCCCAGCGCGAGACCCGCCCGTAGGTAGGCTTGATGCCGCTGATGCCGCAGAGTGCCGCGGGCTGTCGAATGGAGCCGCCGGTATCTGTGGCCGTCGCGCCTGGCGCAAGTCTGGCGGCTACCGCTGCCGCTGAACCTCCTGACGATCCGCCGGGCACACAGTCGAGCGCCCATGGGTTCTTAACGGGGCCGTAATAGCTGGTTTCGTTGGAGGAGCCCATGGCGAACTCGTCCATATTGGTTTTGCCCAAGATCACGGCGCCGTCGCGGGCGAAGTTTTCAACCACAGTCGCATCGTAGGGAGGCACAAAATTGTCGAGCATTTTTGAGCCACAGCTGGTGCGCACACCGTTGGTGCAGAATATATCTTTGTGCAGCATGGGCACGCCACACAGTGCTGGTGCGTTGCCGGCCGCGAGTCTTTTGTCGGCGGCAGCGGCGGCAGCTAATGCCTGCTCTGCTGTGACGGTGATGACGGCGTTGTAGTCGGCGTTGAGGTTGGCGATACGCGCTAGAAAGTGTTGCGTGAGTTCAACACTGGTAAAGGTTTTACTGCGCAGGCCTGCCACAAGCTCGGCGATAGTTAGATTATGCATTCTGGACTCTTTAGGCTCTATTGCTGACGTTATTCAATGACTTTAGGCACTAAAAATAGGCCGTCTTCAACCGCGGGGGCTATCGCTTGCAGCGCGTCGCGCTGATTCAGTTCACTGACACGGTCATCACGCAGTCTTTGGATTGCCTGCATGGGGTGCGCCATGGTATCTATGCCAGTGGTGTCTGCGGCCTGCAATTGATCGACTAATTGCAAGACACTGTCGAGTCGCCGTGCGACATCACTGATAGTTCCTTCATCAATTGCGATGCGCGATAGCGTGGCCAGTTTTTCTATTTCACTGCGTTCAATGCCCATTGAATTTTCCGTTTGTCAGCCTTGATGTGTGCTCGATGAGAAGGGGCGTAAGGTATCATAAATGCGGCGATCAGGTTAAGAGGGCGCGTGCGGATAAACAGCCATTTAAGAGGCTTTTTTCTGTTATCGCAGCAAGTTCTTGGTAGATCAGCTAGAATTCGTCAAAAATACCGGCAAACCAACAGTGAGCGCTTGCTCTGGTTGGCCGCCACTGTTAAATTTAGCGACCTTTATTTTGTGCTGGTCGCAGCCTGATCTTGCGGCTGGCCACCAAGGAATACATAGCCAATGTTTAAAAAAATACGCGGGTTCTTTTCAAGTGATCTTTCAATCGATTTGGGAACGGCGAATACGCTAATTTATGTGCCTGGAAAGGGCATTGTTCTCAACGAGCCCTCGGTAGTGGCTATTCGCCATCATCTGGGTCAAAAAATTATTGAGGCCGTTGGTGTCGATGCAAAGCGCATGCTGGGCCGCACACCGGGCAATATTACGGCTATTCGGCCATTAAAAGATGGCGTGATTGCCGATTTCCAAGTCACCGAAAAAATGCTGCAACACTTCATCAAGAAGGTTCACGCATCGAGTTTGATTCCCCCTAGCCCGCGAGTACTTATTTGCGTTCCCTGTATGGCCACTGAAGTTGAAAAACGTGCCATTAAAGAGTCTGCCTATGGGGCGGGTGCGCGTGAAGTATTTTTAATTGACGAGCCGATGGCCGCTGCAATGGGCGCCGGACTGCCGGTTGAAGAGGCCGTTGGGTCTATGGTGGTGGATATCGGTGGTGGCACTACTGAGATTGCTATTTTGTCGCTGAATGGCGTGGTTTTCTCCGATTCAGTGCGCATTGGTGGTGACCGTTTCGATGAGTCAATTGTGAATTTTGTGCGCCGCAAGTATGGCAGTGTGATTGGTGATAGCACGGCGGAGCGCATCAAGATGGAAATTGGCAGTGCCTATCTCTCCAAAGAGGTGCGTGAAATTGACGTTCGCGGTCGCAATCTGGCTGAAGGTGTACCCAAAAGCTTTACGCTCAACAGCGATGAAATCTTGGAGTCTCTGCAAGAGCCTCTGACCGGAATTGTTC
This sequence comes from SAR92 bacterium BACL16 MAG-120619-bin48, assembly GCA_001438605.1. GTDB lineage: Bacteria > Pseudomonadota > Gammaproteobacteria > Pseudomonadales > Porticoccaceae > HTCC2207. Next base: position 19,438 of record LIDE01000022.1, read on the forward strand.
AGGCGGTTAAGCGTGTACTTGAGCAGTCGCCACCTGAATTGGCGTCGGACATTGCCGAAACCGGTATTGTTTTGACGGGCGGTGGTTCCATGCTGCGCGATCTCGATCGTTTGCTGACTGCCGAGACGGGATTGCCGGTTATTCTGGCAGAAGATCCGTTAACTTGTGTTGCTCGTGGTGGCGGCGAAGCGCTTGAGCTGATGAGCAGCAAGAAAACTAACTGGCTTACTTTCTAATGTTGTAGGTATTCGAGTAGCGCACGATTGGCTGCTCGCTGGAACGGAGGAGAGGCACAGTGAGAAACGTTTTTAATAAAGCTTCCTCTCCTGCGAGAAAATTTCTCATCATTGCCTTTGTTGCAGTGTCATTTATGTTGATCGATAGCTTTACCCCTTGGATGAAGCCTATCTATAGCGCAGTCGATAATGTCGTTAGACCGATTTATTGGTTATCTAATATCCCATTACGCCTTGAGGCGTGGAGTGAAAATGCGGTTGTGCCGCGCTCTGAGCTTGAAAGAAATAACCTTCGCTTGACCAAAGAGAGTTTAATTTACCACGGTCAGTTGCAGCGCATGTCTGACTTGGCTGCTGAGAACACCCGCTTGCGCCGGCTGCTCAATGCGACTGAGTTGTTGGTCGATAATGTCTTGGTTACTGAGGTTATTGGTGTTTCATCAAATCCCTTGCGCCACACGTTGACCGTTGATCGCGGCAGTGATGACGGTGTCTATGTTGGACAGCCCTTGTTGGATGCTCAAGGATTGATGGGGCAAATTATTGATGTCCACACTAATCACAGCACCGCACTTCTTATTACTGATATGAGTCATGCCCTACCGGTTCAGGTACTGCGCAATGGTGTGCGATCGATTGCCCAGGGATTGTCTGATTACAACTTATTGCAGTTGCAGTTTGTCTCGCCGACGTCGGATGTGGTGGTGGGTGATACGTTGGTCAGCTCGGGTCTGGGTGGCTTGTATCCGGTGGGTTATCCAGTCGGGACAATTATCAGCATTGAGCGCAATCCGGGGGATAGTTTCCTTAATATTCAGGTTGATCCGTCAGCAGAAATTGATCGCAGCCGACATTTGTTATTGGTGTTCACGTCTTCGGGCGCCGATTCGGATGCGGCAGCGCCATGAAAAAGGATGATCACCTGGTTGTCGCGCTGGTTTCGTTGGTGCTGGCTGCAACCCTACATGTGATGCCTGTCACCGGTAGTTGGATAGTGTGGAAGCCCAACTTTTTATTGCTGGTGACCATGGCGTGGATTTTTCACCGGCCTAGTGAGTTTGGTGTTTTTTTTGCGGCGAGTGTTGGGATTTTTGCGGACTTTTTAATGCGTTCAACACTGGGTCATCATATGTTGATGTTTGCTTTCTGTGGTGCTTTGATCGGCGTATTAAGTCGCTGGAGTCAGTTCCTCTCGTTTATACAACGCATCGTTTTGGTGTCATTGATTGTGCTGCTGGTAGGTTTTGTTGAAGCGAGTATTTTTGCTGCTTACGACATTTCAGCTGCGCTGACACAGGTGCCAATGGTCGCTCTTTTTTCCGCATTGTTTTGGCCGATTATCGATAAACTTATTGCTCGCTCAAGTGCTGTTGATTACTAAGATTTTTATCTGAGGATCTGTTGTGTCGGAAAGCCCGGTTGGTTTGTCAGCGAGTCCCTCTCTTTTACTGGCATCGTCTTCACCGCGTCGCCGCGATCTTTTACAGCAGATCGGTGTGCGCTTTTCCGTACTTTCCGTTGATATTGATGAGTCTCGCTGCGAAGGCGAACTGCCCCGCGACTATGTCTTGCGCCTTGCGCGAGAGAAAGCGGAGGCGGGTTTTGCTCGTCAGCAAGGGGCGCTGGTGAGCTTGGGTGCAGATACAATTGTGGTGTGTGATGGGGAGATTTTTGGCAAGCCGCGCGATCAAGCGCATGCCATTGCGATGCTAACCGCTCTTTCTGGCAAGGCTCATCGTGTTTTATCGGCCGTTGCATTGGTGGATGCCACGCGAGCTGCGGTGGATGTTTCAGAGACCGCAGTTTTCTTTAGAACCATTTCGCCGGAGGAATGCCTTACCTATTGGCAAACCGGCGAGCCCCTCGGCAAAGCGGGCGGTTATGCCGTGCAGGGTTATGGCGCTGTTTTTGTGCAGAAAATAGAGGGAAGTTATAGCGGTGTTGTCGGGCTGCCATTGGCCGAGACAGAACAGTTGTTGCGAGAGTTTAATGTGCCGCTTTGGAATGTTGTTGACGGGTAGTCGTTTGTGCGACGAGTTAATTAGCGGCAAAGTCATTAGGGATGCTTTATGAGTCAGGAAATTCTAATCAATATTACGCCGATGGAAACGCGCGTTGCGCTTGTGGAGAACGGCCTGCCGCAAGAAATTCATATCGAGCGAAATGCTAAGCGTGGTTTGGTCGGCAATATCTACAAAGGTAAAGTTGTTCGCGTGCTGCCCGGTATGCAGGCGGCATTTATTGATATTGGCGAAGAGAGAACGGCGTTTCTTCATATCGACGATCTTGTCTCGCGCAAAAAAGCGAAGGCCGCCGATGACACATTAGATATTTGCCGTCTGCTGCATGATGGCCAGCAAATTGTTGTGCAGGTGATCAAGGACCCAGTGGGTGGCAAAGGTGCGCGATTGTCTGCTCACCTGTCCGTAGCATCCCACTATTTAGTGTATATGGCCGATGCTGACTACATCGGTATTTCCCAGCGGATTGAAGGTGAGGAAGAGCGCGAGCGTTTAAAAAGTACTGTAGAAGCGGTCGTGGCAGAGCTGGCTGCGGCAGACAAGAGTGGCGCTGTGGCGGGTGGTTATATTTTGCGTACGGCGGCGGAAGGGGCAGCGGTAGCGGATCTGCACAGTAGCGTTCGATTTCTCAAGCGTGTTTGGCAGGATATAGTAGATAAAAAGACTGCGGCGAAAGCGCCGTGCTGTCTTTATAAAGAGCTCCCTCTTTATCAGCGCGTGCTGCGTGATATGGTCTTCCCAGACGTTGAAAAAATTTATATTGATTCTCGCGAAATCCTGGATGATTTAACCCACTTTGCGAACAAGTTTAATCCTGAAATAGTGCAGCTACTGGAGCATTATCCGGGAGAGCGGCCGCTCTTTTGCCTTTATTCAGTCGAGGAGGAAATTGGCCGTGCGCTTGCGCGCAAGGTGCAGTTGAAGTCCGGTGGTTATCTGGTCATAGATCAGGGCGAGGCGATGACGACCATTGACGTTAACACCGGCGCTTTTGTGGGCCACCGCAATCTTGAAGAGACCATTTATAAAACCAATCTCGAAGCGGCGCAGGTGATTGCTCGACAGATGCGAATGCGCAATCTGGGCGGTATCGTGATTATCGATTTTATTGATATGCAAAGCATCGAGCATCGCCGCCAAGTGCTGCGTGCTCTTGAAAAAGCGATGGCGCGAGATCGTGTAAGAACAACAATTTCTGGTGTGACTGAGCTGGGTTTAGTGCAGACTACACGCAAGCGCACCAGTCAGAGTTTGGCGCATGTGCTCTGCGAGGAGTGCCCTGTTTGCGAGGGTCGGGGTTATGTGAAGTCGGCAGAGACGCTGAGTTATGAAATACTGCGCGATATTCTGCGCGCCGCACGTGCCTATGAATGTGGTAGTTTACGCGTGTTGGCGCCGGCTCCTGTGATTGAGCGTCTGTTAGATGAGGATTCTGATCAGGTGGCGGATTTAGAGCAGTTTATAGGGTGTACTATTCAATTCAGAGTCGAGAGCCTCTATGCTCACGAACAGTTTGACATTATTCCGGTGTAATTAGGCATGGCGATGGCGACGTTAGGCAAAGCATTTCGAGCGACACTGCGCTGGCTTTGGCTAACGGCTGCACTGCTGATTATTGGCACCGTGCTATTGGTGGTGCTCGGTCGTCAGAGCATTGCCAGCTTGGATAATTTTCGCACCGATATCAAACAATTTATTCAAACCCAAACTGGTTTGACGGTGGCGCTGGGTGAGCTAAAAGGCGATTGGCCGCAGCTGACCCCCGTAATCAGTGTTGATCGCACAGAAATTTTTGCCAACGATAACACCTCTATTCTTGTTTTTAGCGACGCTCGCGCCGATCTCGATCTGTTTGCCAGTCTTGTTCGTGGCACGCCAATTTGGCGCGAGTTGGCGATTGATAATTTAACCTTGACTCTGGTTGAGAGTGAGCAGGGGCTTTGGGCGCTAAAAGGGTTTGCCGGCAATGCTGAAAGCGATCTAAGCCTGTTTATTGATCCACTGCTTTATAGTCGCTTTATCCGGCTGCAAGGGTTGAGTGTCATATTGCAGTTTTATTCGGGCAAGTCGATGCTGCTTAGTGGCCGCGACTTGAGTATCGAGAACGATGGGGTATTTCATCGCGCAGAACTATCCGTGATCTTGTCGGAGCACGAGATTGCAGAGACCTCCGAGAGTGCTATGGAGCCTCTCGACAGGTTTTCAGATGAGTCACAAAGTCCTGCCTATTTGCTGATGGAAGGGCACGGTGATTTGGGGGATATTGAAAGTTTCTTTGCCGAGGGTTATTTCCGCTTTGACGACTTTAATCTGTCAGCGCCACTAGCTGACCTTTTGCGCTCGCTGCTCCCCAGCTTATTTGCCAATCTCTCCGACTTCAAAGCAAATGCCGATGGTGAATTGTGGTTCGATATTCACCCTGGCGGCTCGTTGGACTTTTCTGGCAATTTGACTATCGGCGAAGTGCCGTTGAACTGGTTGGCCGATGTGCCCTCCATTACCGATATCAAGACGGACATCACCGGGTGGTTTACTCCTGGGGTTGATTGGGGAGCGCGCCTGCAAGGGTTTAGCCTTAACTGGTCTGAGACAAAAATAGAGCCACTGAATTTGGTTTTTACGCAGCAGCTGGGTTCCCACTGGCAAGATTTTGATGTGTCGGTGAACCATTTAGATGTGACCTTGATGTCGGAATTGCTCCGTGCAACCCGCATTGCGGACGAAAAAGTGCTGTCGGCGGTCGAGAAACTCAATCCCAAAGGGGACGTTAATGCGCTAACTGTTGGACACAACGAGACGGGCTATTATGTGTCTGCCAATTTGCAAAAAATAACCATTGCCTCGTGGAAAGGTGCCCCAGGCGTCAAAGATCTTGATGGTTATATGGAGCTTTACGATACTCATGGGCTCTTTGAAATTGCTGACCAAGACGGTTTTTCTGCCTATTTCCCGACGGTCTATCGAGACTATCTGGCGATTGAAGAGGCGTCTGGAACCATTAGCTTTGCATGGCAGCGTGAGCAAGAACGACTGACATTGCGCAGCGATATTATCAAAGCCAAGGTCGATGCGGGGCGCGCCAGCGTGCTCTTTTCCCTCGACCAAGATCTGCCGTCGAAAGGCAATCCGCCCGAGGTCAACTTGCTGATTGGCGGACGCGATCTCGATGCTAAATTTAGAGCGAAATATCTCCCCTACAAACTCGCTCCTCAGCTTGATCGCTGGTTGAAAGAGGCGATTTTACAGGCGCATGTCGACGAGTTTGGACTGCTGATTCGCAATGGCCCGCCATTGGCTGATCCGTTGTCACAGACCACACAGTTAGTGATCAAGGCGAGTGGCGCTGATGTTGACTACGACCCCAATTGGATGGGACTTCGCGGTGCTGAAGTGGAGCTGCTGGTCGACGATACCTATACCGTTGCTGACCTTAAGTCGGGCACGGTGGGCACTGCACAGATCAGTGACGGCAAGGTGATCTACCAGCTTCGAGAGAGCGATAGCAAGCCATTTTTGTCTGTGGAAGCGAGCGTCGAAGCCGAACTCTCGGAGGCAATTAATATTCTTACCCAGTCGCCGGTGAGAGACAGTATCGCCGCACTGCGAGATTGGCAGTACAGCGGCAATGTGCACAATCGGCTCGATTTGTTGATTCCAATGTTTAAGTCAAAATCGCAGCAGGGTCACTACAGGGTAGCCTCCGAGATTAAAAAGGGAGGCATCACCATTGGCGATGGGCCGATTGCCCTGACTGAGATTGACGGTAAACTCAATTTTTCGATGAAGGAGGGCTTGACCGGTCAAGGCATTCGAACGACTCTTTGGCAGAGACCGATGCTGGCAGAGCTCTATTTAAAGGGTGGCGAGCAGAAAATTGCATTAAAAGGCGATGTGCTACCTAAAAGCCTGAATCAATTGGTCGCCTTTCCGTGGGAGAAAGTTGTAAAAGGTGCGATACCTGTGGATGCAGTTGTTTCCATCCCATGGTCAGTTGAGAATAAGCTGGCAGTTGAGAATAAACTGCTAGGTCAGCCCAGCGAAGTGACATTGCAGATCGCCAGCGACCTGCAAGGCGTCGCGTTAGATCTTCCGCAGCCCCTCACCAAGTTGGCAAAAAGTAAACAGCCAGTCGATTTAACGCTCCATTTCGCCCCCGACCTGTCGCGTCTGGAGGCCAGGTTGTCGGGCAAGTCTGATGCCAGTTTAGGATTGAGTGCCGACACAAATGTCGATTTGCGTTTTAATCAGACCGCGTTGAGCGGTGGCACAATTAATTATGACCGCCCCGTTGTCGAACCGGAGCAGGGCATTGTAAGAGTATCAGCCTATCTGCCAACGACTGAGTTAGCACTTTGGGAACCCTTGGTGGGGCTCTTTGCGCGCAACGATGGCGAGTCTCCTCCAGCGTGGCAAACAGTGTTTGATGTGCGTCTTGATGAACTTGATGTGGCAACCCTGCAATTAAAAAATATAGCCGCTATTGCAACGCTGTCCGATACCGCAGTTGATGTCGATTTCCAGAGTGATTTGGCCGACGGCCGGCTTCTAGTGCCCTTTGATACTGCGCTGACTGACCCGCAGATCAACCTCAGTCGCCTCTCTGTGCCCAGCGCGATTCTAGAGGAAAAGATCACCGAATCGACGATTGATCCGCGAACATTTGTCGCCCTAGATGTGCTCATTGACCAGCTCAATGTGGGCGACGATAACTGGGGATCGCTCTCCTTTAAATTGCGTCCCGAGGCCTCTGGTGCGTCGTTTAATTCGATAAAAGGCAATCTTTTTGGCCTGAAGCCAGGCTTTTTTGACGATCAGCCAGCAACAGAATTTTTCTGGAGTTACGACGGAACTAGTTATGCCAGCCGTTTGGTGGGCCCCGTTGGGGTCGACGATATAGGTGATTTTTTGGTCACCGGGCTGTCTATCCCTAAGATTATGGACAGTGAGTCAGGTCAATTACTCTTCAATTTGTCATGGCAAGATCAGCCATGGAATGTGTCCCGTGAAAATCTGTCTGGTGAGTTCCAGATTCAGCTTAAGAAGGGCAGTTTTTATAAGTCGCCGGGGGGTGCTGGCGCTGCGTTGAAAATGGTCAGTTTGATTAACTTCGCAAACTGGTTGCGCCGGCTACAGCTAGACTTTTCTGATGTTGTCGGGCAGAACCTCGCCTACAACAGTCTCAATGGGACCCTGAGTTTTGACAAGGGTGTAGCCTCTTTGCGCGACCCTTTGCGCATGAAGATGCCGTCCGGACGCATGAGTATGGCGGGCGATTTCGACTTGCTAAATGAGCAGATTGACGGCCGTCTGGTCGCGACGCTGCCGGTGGCGACCAACTTGCCGTGGGTGGTTGCGCTTTTGGGCGGGTTGCCCGCGGCAGCGGGAGTCTATGTCACCAGTAAGTTGGTGGAAAAACAGGTCGACCGGCTGTCGAGTATCAGTTATAAAATATCGGGACCTTGGGACGATGCCGCCATCAAGGTGGATAAAATTTTTGCCGCCGATTTACGCGACCAGCAGGGAGAGAACCCCGTGTCTGAGACGGAGGGAAATGCTGCCAAGGAGAATGAGGGTGAGCAAAAGTAGTTCAATTATCGCCGCTGCCGTTCAGTTGCAGCCCGCTGACTCCATCGCAGAGAATTTAGCCAATGCTGCCAAATGGATTGCCTGTGCCGTGTCTGATGGCGCGCAGTTAGTTGTTCTGCCGGAAAATTTTGCCCATCTTGGGCGCAAGGACTTCTCCCAAATCGGGTTGGCGGAGAGCGGCAAGTCTGGTGTCGTGCGACATTTTTTGGCTGATCAAGCCGCCCAGCACGCTATTTGGCTGGTCGGTGGCACGGTGCCAGTGACCGATGCGGCGAGTGGGACTAAGCCCTTTGCTCGATCGCTATTGTTTGATCCCTCTGGAGAGGAGGTCAATCACTACGACAAAATTCATCTGTTTGATGTGGACGTTGACCCCTCAGGGTTGGGGCAAGAGCAGCAGACGGCCTATCGAGAGTCGGATAATTTTGCTGCAGGCACTGAATGGGTGATTGCCGAAGCGGCCATTGGTCGGATCGGCATGACCGTCTGTTACGACCTGCGGTTTGCTGAGTTATTTCGCAGGTTAGCCGATGGTGGTGCAGAGATTATTACTGTTCCGGCTGCCTTTACTGCGGCGACGGGCAGAGATCATTGGCAGCTTTTGTTGCGCGCACGTGCGGTCGAGAATCAGGTATTTGTGATCGGCGCCAATATGGTTGATCGATCGCACCCGCGCCGAGCACTCTGGGGCGGCAGTGCGATTATTGATCCCTGGGGCAATGTGTTGGCCGAGATTGCTGAATCGGCGGGCGTTGCTGTTGCTGAGATAGACTTTACCCGTATTGCCCAAGTGCGGCAAAAGATGCCGGTCTCTGCTCACCGCAAACTCTAGCGGCGATTCCGTCAATTACTCGGCGAGTTCTCGCAGATAAGTAAACAGTTTGCGGCTGGCAGAGGGTGGTTTTTTCTCTGCTATTTCACGGTTGGCCTGGCGCTGCAAATTTCGCAGCTGCTGCCGATCCGCTGCTGGATAAAGGTCAACTAGGGCGTCAATAGCGCTGCTGCCCTCGTTAATAATGCGTTCGCGCCACTCTTCAAGCTGCTGAAAATGCTGTCGATAGGTCTGTGATTGATGATCCATTTTATCCAAGGTTTGCTGGATAAAATGGGTATCTGCGATGCGCATTAATTTGCCGATGTACTGCAGTTGACGGCGCTTTCCCTCGCGGTTTTTCAGCTTGCGCGCTTCGTAGATGGCCTCTTTTAACTGCTGCGGCAGGTCGAACTTAACCAGTTGACCCTCAGGCATTTCAACCAGCTGTCGGCCCATATCCTGCAGAGCTTGGCTTTCTCGTTTAAGTTGAGATTTGCTGATGAGTTCATCTTCATCATCGTCTTCTTGGTGGGCAATAAAATCAGTCATTAGGTATAAAACATCGTGGCAAGTCCGAGGAAAGAGACAAAACCGACGAGGTCGGTGACTGTCGTGAGAATAACTGAGCCAGCCAGCGCGGGGTCAATTTTTAATGCGCGCAAGAGCACTGGCAGCAAGGTGCCGGCCAGTGCCGCCGCCATTAAATTGATCGCCATGGCCAAGCCAATAATAATGGCGATGTTCCAGTCGTTGAACCAAAGCGACGCCAGCGAGCCCATCACAATTGCCCAGAGCAACCCGTTTATCGCGCCAACCGTAAATTCTTTGGTGAGCAGCCAGCCAATATTGTCGCGCTCGATCTGACCGAGAGCCATACCGCGGATGACAACGGTGAGGGTTTGACTGCCCGCGACGCCCCCCATGCTGGCGACAATTGGCATCAGAATGGCTAGCGCTACGACTTTTTCGAGGGTCTCCTCAAACAGGCTGATGGCCGATGATGCAAGCACCGCCGTGAGTAAGTTGAGACCCAACCAAAGCGCACGGCGCGGAGCTGTTCGACTGATGGACGAGAAGGTGTCTTCGGTGTCACTCAAACCGGCCAAGGCCAAAAGTGAGTGATCGGCGTCTTCAATAATAACGTCGACCACGTCATCGATGGTGATACGACCGACCAGATGATGCTTGTCGTCTATCACTGGCGCCGAGACAAGATCTTGGCGTTGGAACAGTTGCGCCACTTCGGAGTTGGTCAAACTCACATGGATGGCTTCAACGTCGGTGTTCATGACTTCTCTGACGGTGGTGTTTAAATTTGAGGTGAGCAGCTTTCCCAGCGACAGTGTGCCGAGGAATGTGTCGTTGCGACTGACCACGAAAATATTATCGGTGGCGTCTGGCAGCTCTTCAAAACGACGCAGGTAGCGCAGTACCACGTCGATGGTAATATCTGGACGAACGGTGATGACTTCGGTGTCCATAAGCCCACCGGCAGTGTCTTCATCGTAAGTGAGCACTGACTCAATACGCTGACGATCTTGCACTGACATGGCTTGTAGCACTTCCGGAATGACGCGACCTGGGAGTTGCTGCAGAATATCCACGATATCGTCGACATCGAGACCTTCCGTTAGCGAGGCAACTTGAGCGCTGTCCATTTCGCCGAGAAATTCAGCCTGAATATCGTCGGAAAGCTCTTGCAGCACCTCACCGGCAATCTCATCGTCGACGAGTTCCCACAAAATATTTCGGAAGCGTGGCGGTGCCGTTTCCAATTCGTGCGCGATATCGGGCGGTGAGAGATTGTTGAGGATATGACGTACTTGATTCAGTGTGCCGGAATCGATTGCGTTGCCAAGCCTGATAAGTAGACTATTTTCGTTGTCAGTCATGCATCGCTCCCTCCCTAATGCTGAATCGTAAACTGCGGCCATTTTAACCAGCTAGCGGTCAGATCGGTAGCATTTACTGATACTCGGCAAAAAACAGTTGTCGATGTGACGTAGGTGGGCTATTCGCCTTCGCCAAAGTAGTCGGCTAATAACTGAGAAACGGCCTGGTGGGCTTCTATTTCATCTTCTCCGTTAAACTCGAAGAGCAGGTGCGTGCCTTTGCCTGCGGCGAGCAACATGAGCGACATAACACTTTTTGCGTCGACGAGAGGCTCTTTTTTCCCTGTGCGTATGGTGCAGCCGTAGCGTCCGGTGGTGCTGGCGAGTTTGGTGGCTGCGCGGGCGTGCAGGCCGAGTTTGTTGATTATTTCGATTCGGCAGCTAATCACTGAGAAAGCTCTTTGTGGGAGACTTGAACAAAGGGGTGCAGTGTTGAAAAGTGTTCATGCAGTCTGTTGGCGATATAGACGGAGCGATGTTGTCCGCCAGTACAGCCGATAGAGATGGTCAAGTAGCTGCGATTATTTTTTTGAAATTGGGGAATCCAACGAGTTAAGAAGCCAATAATATCGGCGAGCATCGAGGCGACTTCGACTTGCCCTTCAAGAAATTCAATAACGCCTTGGTCGTTGCCCGTCTGGCTTCTAAGGTCTGACTTCCAATAGGGATTGGGCAGGCAACGCACGTCAAAGACAAAATCAGTGTCTGAGGGAAAACTGCGTTTAAAGCCGAATGACTCAAACAAGATGGCCATCTGGTCTGAGCTGTTGGGCGCCACGGTATGTTTTATTAAGTCTCGAAGCTGGTGCAGGGTCAGACCTGAGGTGTCAACAGTCCGGTCGGCAATATCAAAAATGGGGCTGAGCAGTTTCTTTTCCAGATCAATCGCGTCTTTAAGGCTAACCCCGTCATTGCTGAGCGGATGGCGACGCCGTGTCTCACTGAAGCGGCGCGACAGATTGGCGCGCTGGGCATGGAGAAAAACGACGGTGACGCTCACGCCCCCAGCCTCGATTTCTTCGAGCATCTGTGGGATCTTGTCGAGATCGCCGGCGATGTTGCGCGCATCAATTCCGATAGCGATATTCAGCCCTTCAGTCTTTTCACTGCTGTCGAGCTGACTAATTAGATTTTGCAGTAGGCTGACCGGAAGGTTGTCGATACAGGTGAAGCCAATATCCTCAAGGACGTTGAGCGCGGAGGTTTTCCCTGAGCCAGAGTGGCCACTGATAATAACGAGGCGCATGGTTAGGCAAGTTTCTCCAGTTCTAACGCGGTGGTGTAGAGCGCTTCGTCGTTGGTGCAGTTGCGTAACAGCTGACGTGAGTCGGCGCTTTGCAAAATACTAACGACGCGGGCCAGTGTCGCAAGATGCTCTTCGTTTTGCTCCTCGGGCACGATTAACGCGAAAATGAGGTCGACAGGTTTGTCGTCGAGAGCGTCAAAGTCCACTGGCTCGGCCAATTTTATAAGACATCCGTGAATGCGGGTGAAACCCGGCACGCGGCAGTGGGGAATGGCGACGCCTTCCCCGAGACCCGTGCTGCCTAATCGCTCGCGGGCAACTAGGCTTTGAAAAAGCGCGTCAGCCTGCTCTGAATCGCCACCGAGAGAGTCAGTGACGAATGTTGAGAGGTTTTCAAGGATGCGCTTTTTACTGCCGCCCGGCAGATCGCATTGAGTCATCTGCTGGGTCAGAATGTCGGAGATTTTCATAGGTAAATTTAACGGCCTCGATGTTTTTCTTTGTATTTGATCAGCTGGCGGTCGAGCTTGTCGGTCAGGGCATCGATAGCCGCGTAGAGGTCTTCATGCTGGGAGTTGGCAAATAATTCAGCGCCACTGACATGGACCGTTGCTTCAGCATTCTGAGAGAGTTTGTCAACCGTAAGAATGACGGATGTACTGGTGATTTGTTCGTAGTGTCGCTCAAGTTTTGACAGCTTGGTGATGACGTACTCACGGATGGCGTCGGTGATTTCTAGGTGATGCCCGCTAATGGTTAAGTGCATGGAGTGCTCCTTCTGCTTTGCGTGGTTAATAATACGTACTAACTAAAACCTAACTAAAATCGTTTTCGTTGACTGGAGGATGGGATGCCCATGCTCTCTCGATATTTGGCGACCGTTCGGCGCGCTACTTGGATACCTTGCTCTTCTAAAAGCGACGTTAGCTTGTTATCGCTGAGGGGTTTGGCGGGTTGTTCCGCGCCGATCATTTCTTTCAGGATAGCGCAAACCGCGGTTGAAGAACACTCCCCCCCGCTCGCTGTGCCAACGTGGCTGGAAAAGAAGTATTTCAGTTCAAAGATGCCCTGCGGGGTGGCGAGGTACTTGGTGGTGGTGACGCGTGAAATGGTGGATTCGTGCAGTTCAAGCTTGCTGGCGATGTCCGACAGTACCATGGGCTTCATTGCGATGGGCCCGAAGTCTAGAAATCCCTGTTGCAGATCAACAATGGTCATGGCGACACGCATTAGCGTTTCGTTGCGACTTTCGATGCTGCGCAGGAACCAGCGCGCTTCTGCGAGATTATCTTTGAGAAATTGGTTGTCGCTGCTGTTGTCGGCGCGTTTGATCAGTGTTGAGTAGGACTCGTTGATGCGCAGTTTGGGCATATTGCTGTCATTGAGACGCACCACCCAGCGGTTTTTAACTTTTTCCACATAGGCATCGGGTACCACATACTCGACATTGTTTGCGCTCATCGACTCGCCTGGGCGAGGGTTCAAACTGCGGATTAAGCTGAGCGCGCCCTGCAGTTGCTCCGCGCTTATCCCGGCTTTCTTGGCGAGGCGAGCGCTGTCGATAGCGGCAATATCATCGAGAAACTCTGCGACTAAAATTTTTGCTGTGTCTAGATAAGCTGTTTCAGGCGCCATTTGATGAAGTTGTATCAGCAGACATTCGCTAACCGTTCGAGCAAAGACGCCGGGTGGATCAAATTGTTGCAGTCGGTGCAGAACGGCAATCAGCTCGTCGGCTTCAATCGCGTCGTCTGGGTCGTCATACTGAATGTGGCTGATAATGTCTAACAGGTTACTGCCAATAAAACCGGCGTCATCGATGGCATCGATAAAGGCAACGGCGATCTCTTTGTCTTTTTCGGAAAACGGTGTGAGGTTTAGCTGCCACTCCAGATGGCCTTGCAGTGACTCGGTCACCTGATGAACCTGCTCTATATCAACTTCGCCGCCGGCGCTGTTCGCTGCTGGCGGGCTGTAGACGTCATCCCAATTGGCGTCGACTGGAAGATCCTGAGGAATTTCATCATTCCATTCGTATTCAGGATTTTGCTCGCTGTTTTTCTCAGCTTCGCTGACTTGATTGGTTTCGCTGCTGGTGCTCTGGCTGGGGGAGGTTATGGGCTCTGACTGGCCGTCGTCTTCCATTTCGAGCAGAGGGTTGCTGTAGAGTTGCTCGATCATTTCCTCGCGCAGCTCTAACGTAGACAATTGCAGAAGGCGAATGGCCTGCTGGAGCTGCGGTGTCATAGTCAGCTGTTGGCTGATTTTTAACTGGAGGCCTTGACGCATGGTGAGCTTATTTTCTTCTGCTAGAACACTGCAAGTTTAGTGCCAATTCATTCCTGGTGGCAATCAACGATTGTCAAAATACGCTATTCAGGCGGGTTAAACGCGCTCGACTGGGTGTTAAAGGGTAAAATTCTCACCTAAATAGGTCTTTCGCACATTCGCGTTGTTGAGAATGTCGTTGGTTGTGCCCTCGGCAATCACATGGCCTTCGCCAATAATGTAGGCATGTTGGCAAATATCGAGAGTCTCGCGCACGTTGTGGTCGGTGATCAGGACGCCGATACCTTTGTCGCGCAAGTGGCGAATAATCATTTTGATGTCGGTGACGGAGATTGGATCAACACCGGCAAAGGGTTCGTCGAGCAGAATAAATTGAGGGTTGGCTGCCAGTGCTCGAGCAATTTCCACCCGTCGACGTTCACCACCGGAGAGGCTCATACCGATATTTTTCGCCAGATGAGAAACATGGAATTCGTGCATCAGTTCTTCGGCGCGCTGCTGGCGCTGCTGTTTACTCAGTTCTTTTTGCGTCTCCAAAATCGCCAGAATATTATCTTCCACACTTAATTTGCGGAAAATGGACGCCTCTTGCGGCAAATAACCCAGTCCTCGCCGTGCGCGGCCATGCATTGGCATACCGCTAATATCTAAGCCGTCGATAGAAATGCTACCGGCATCTTGGCCAACCAAGCCAATAATCATGTAGAAACAGGTGGTTTTACCAGCGCCATTGGGGCCCAAAAGACCGACAATTTCGCCCTGCTTCACAGAGATAGAGACATCTTTGACGATGGGCCGCTTGCCGTACGCCTTGGCTAAGTTGCGCGCTTCTAAAATCGCCATCAGGGTGTGCTCTCTTGCGGGGCTGAAGGGGTTTCTTGAACAGTGGGTGGAATCACTAACTGGATGCGTTTCTTTTCGCCCAGATTGTCACCTTTGGCTTTCCAAGTTTCATTTTTTATGTCGTAGTCGATCGAATCGCCTTTTATCACCGTGCCGCTTCTGGAAAGTGCCGCATTGCGTTTCAGGGAAATTTTGTCGGTGCCGAGCAGGTAGTCGATATGCTCGGCTTTGGCGATCATTAAGCCATTTTCTTGGCTAATCATCTGCTGATAACTGGCAGGCGTGCCGATACATTCGATACGGCTGAGTTTGGCCCCTTGATAGTGCAAGGTAATTTGCTCTGCCTCAATGAGAATGCTGCCTTGGCTGATAGTGACGTTGCCGGTGTAGACGGTTTTGCCGGTTTTTGCATTGCGCTCTGCTGAATCTGACTCGACTGTGATGGTCTGCTGGCGATCATTGGGCAGTGCCATGCTGGTGGCAGAGGCCATGCACAGTGTGATCAGGAGCGCTGTTGCTGTGAAAATGTTACATAGGTTCATAGGTTACTTTTACCTTGGACTGTATCGCAAAGGTCTCCTCAATAAGGTTGGCACGAAGCCCTACGCCACTGGTCTTGCTCGTCGGAGTGATTAATTTGAAGGCAGCCTCAGTGGTGGCAACGTTGCTTTCAGTGAGGTAGGTCAACTGTTCTGTGGTGAGTTCTGCAGCGCTTTCTTCGAGTTCGATATGGGCGAGGACATTGCCATCGAGGTCGAGCCGATCTTCAGTGGTGTTGAGCGTCCCATGGGCGGCGCTCAATGCGAGCGGTCTACCTGCGCTAGTGCGCGTGGCAAAGTTGGGGTCAACCATAGTGATGCTCGCGTCGCCTTCAAAAAACTCGATACGCGGCGAATTGAGTGAAAATTTTTCATTGCCCGCGACGGAGTAGCGACGGCTGGTGATGTTGGTCATGTAGCTGTCGGCGTTGGGCTTCTCTTCAAACTGGTGGTTTGCTTGACGCAAAAAGGATTCCGGCGGTGAATCCCAGATTAAGACGAACCCCGCGACGATGAGTGCGACTGTTGTGAAAAGAAGCGCTTGCCGAATCATTGATAGGCTGCCAGCACGTTTTGCCATTTTCCCTGCGCTTCGAGGATCATTTCAACTGCTTCACGGACAGCGCCGTCACCGCCGCTGCGATTAGTTTGCCAGAGTGCCGCCGCGGCCAGTGGCGCGGTGCCATTGGCCGGGGTGATGCCCAGCCCCACTCTGCGTATCACTGCGAGGTCGGGAAAGTCGTCACCGATAAAGGCAATTTCATCCATGGTTATATCCATATTTTCCAGCAGCTCGTTGAGCGCTGTCAGCTTGTCTTCACGTCCTTGAACCACAGGGGCAATACCGAGCTCATCGGCGCGGCGCTGCACCAGAGCAGAGGAGCGGCCGGTGATAATGCCTACCTGAATACCTTGTTTTTGCAGCAGTTTAATACCAAGACCGTCTTGGATATCAAAGGCCTTTAACTCTTCACCCTGATTGCCATAGTAGAGCTTGCCGTTGGTCAACACACCATCCACATCGAGCAGCAACAGTTTTATTTTCTTGGCGGCGTCAATGGCCGCAGCGCTTGGCTTGGCCATCAAATGACTCCTGCGCGCAAAATATCATGCATGTGTAGCACGCCAACGGGAATATGGTGGTCGTCTTCGACAATTAGCGCGGTGATTTTGCCGTCTTCCATGATTTTCAGCGCTTGGGCGGCGAGAATTTCACTGTTGATGGTTTTTGGGTTGGGTGACATGACTTGTGCCATTGTCGCGCTGTTGATATCGATTTTTCGATCAACTATTCGGCGCAAATCACCGTCGGTAAAGACTCCGAGAAGGGTGTTATCGGCCGCCACGACTGTGGTCATGCCGAATCCCTTTTCAGTCATAACGAGCAGAGCTTGATGGAGAGGTTGGTCGGCAAATACCTTCGGTACCTCTGCATCTTTGTGCATGATATCCGCAACGCGTAGCAACAGTTTTCGGCCAAGCGCGCCGCCGGGGTGAGAAAAGGCGAAGTCTTCGGCACTAAAACCGCGAGATTCCAGCAGGGCAATGGCAAGGGCGTCGCCCATAGCGAGTGTCACTGTGGTGCTGGTGGTGGGCGCTAAATTCAGCGGGCAGGCTTCACTCTCAACGCTGACGTCGAGGTTCGCGCAGGCGGCTTTGGCCAGTACAGACTGAGCATCACCGGTCATGCTAATCATTGGGATGCCGAGTCGTTTGATGAGAGGCAGCAGGGTGACCACTTCGGCTGTACTGCCAGAGTTCGAAATAGCGATAACGACGTCATTTTTGGTGATCATGCCGAGGTCGCCATGACAGGCTTCGGCGGGATGGACAAAAAACGATGGAGTGCCGGTGCTGGCCAACGTCGCGGCAATTTTGTTACCAATGTGCCCAGATTTGCCCATGCCCGTGACAACAATGCGTCCCTGACAGGCTAGGACTGTATTGCAGGCGGTCACAAAGTTGTCATCCAACC
The DNA here is from genome assembly GCA_001438605.1 of SAR92 bacterium BACL16 MAG-120619-bin48. Classification (GTDB taxonomy): domain Bacteria; phylum Pseudomonadota; class Gammaproteobacteria; order Pseudomonadales; family Porticoccaceae; genus HTCC2207. The sequence goes on from LIDE01000022.1 coordinate 36,879, forward strand.
GCGCCAGCAACTGCCGAACAGCATCCGCCTCCATTGTGATTGTGCGTGTTGCCGAGGCAATAAAGTCTGTTGCAGTCATAGGGTCGTCGCTGTTTTCTGGGGGGTGGGTCTCTGTGGTTGGCATTATAGGGCTAAACATGTGGGTGGCGAAATAGACTATTAAGTGGCGGTAATAATGGATGGCCACAGAACCACATAATAGAGTGCATAGGCGCCAATCAGAATAAAACCAAAGGCGCGTGGAATACGCGCGGGTGTGCGCGTTCTCTTGCTCTTAAACAGAGCGTAGCCAACCATAGCAATCATCAGCAATGTCATCAGGGCAAGGCTTACGTAGTCGCGACTGAATACCTGTGCCGACAGATCGGTTGGGGAGATGGCTCCGGCGGCTGTCATTACCAGCAAAATGTTAAATAGGTTTGAGCCGAAGACATTGCCAATAGCGATGTCGTGATGTCCCCGCGCAGCACTGACTGCGGATGCCGCCAGTTCCGGCAAGCTGGTACCGATAGCGACGACGGTCAGGCCAATCACTAATTCGCTGATACCCATCGATTGCGCGATGGATTTTGCGCTCCATACTGTGATGTCGGCGCTGGCGAGCAATACCGCAAGCCCGAGGCAGAACCAGAGTGTCGCTGCACCTGTGGTCAAGTCTGGTATATCTTCGCTAGTCGCTTCTTCTTCGGGGCTGATATGGTTTTTCTTGTATTTAATGGCAATAACGATCAATGGAAAAACCAGCGCTGCCAGAAACAGGCTTTCACCTCGCCCAAGAAATCCGTCATAAAGACATATTCCTGCCGCTGCTGTGACGATTAAGAGTGCGGCCCCCTCTTGTGTCAGCAGGTGTTTTTGTACCGGAATAGCGGCGATCAGCGCAGTTACACCGAGCACCAGTCCTATGTTGGCAAGATTGGAGCCAATCGCATTGCCCACCGCAAGTTCCCCCGCGTGGCTTAATGCTGCATTCACGGAAACCAGCACTTCCGGTGCAGATGTGCCGATGGAGACTACGGTGAGGCCAATCACCAGAGGTGAAATGCCGTAGTTTTTTGCTGCGGCAGCGGCGCCTGCCACAAAGCGGTCGGCACCCCAGAGGAGCCCTAAAACACCAATTATCAAACCTAACAGTGGAAGTATCATGGCGCTTATCATTTCTCCGGATTTTGGCTATATCAACCGTTGGTTCTATTTCTTCAGAAGTTGCAGGATGTTATAGTGCTCAGCCAAGATTGTCAGCATTTACGGTAGTTAATTGCACTCTTGCGAATAAGCTTGCGTATAAGGGTATAAAGTTTAACGCAGATTTTTACAGCATTTTAGGGAAACAGGTATGAGCATTAAAAAGTGGGGTCTGGGCGTGGTGCTAAGCGTTTACGCAGCAGTCGGTCTGGCACAGAATGATTTTGTAGATCCCTACCAGCAAATAGAGCACGTCACGACGGAATTGCTCAGTATTATTGGCCAGTATCGCGAGACCTATCCCGACACTGAAGATGCTTATTTTGCCGATCTGGACAAGCTGCTGTCGACAAATATTGATTTTGGTTTTATCGCTACGAATGTGATGGGTCAGTACGTCAAAAAGGCGACGCCAGAGCAGCGCGAGAAGTTTATTGCAACTTTCCGTAGCGGTTTAGTTGAGACCTATGGTCGCGGATTGATTAGCTACAACAACCAAAAAATTGTTCTGGTTGACGACAAGGCCATTCCTGAAGGTCAGCGCAAGGCCACCATCAAGCAGGAGATTCGCAGCTCTGACAGTATTTACCCGCTGGAATACTCCCTCGCGCGCAAGAAGTCGGGCGAGTGGATGGTGGTGAATGTGATCATCAACGGCATTAATCTCGGTAAAACATTTCGCAATCAATTTGCACAATCTGCGCAGCGCGCTGGCGGTGATATTGATCAAGTCATCAGTGGTTGGTCGTCTAGCAACCTCTAAGGGACCATTGGCGAGACGCTGTCTCGACTGTATCGAACAAGGGTAAGTTATGAATCCAGAAGATGTTAAAGCGCTGCTTGAAGCGGCAATCAGTGATTGTCAGTTTCAAGTTGAGAGCCAGGGCAGCCATTTTAATATTATTGCCATTGGCAGCATCTTTGATGGCAAGCGTCCAGTGCAGCGCCAACAGGCGATCTACGCCGCTTTAAATGAAAAAATATCGTCGGGCGTTATTCACGCGGTCAATATGAAGACGTTTACTCCCAGCGAGTGGGATGCTCAGCAGTAGCTACTCTTACGTTAAGGTTGTTCGATGGATAAGTTAATCATTCAAGGGGGCGGGCCGCTTCACGGCGAGGTTTGGATTTCTGGATCCAAAAATTCGGCGCTCCCCATATTGTCCGCGACACTCCTCTGCGAGGGATTGGCCACGGTTTCGAATTTGCCGCACTTGCAGGATGTGACTACCACTATTGAGCTTCTCGGCACCCTCGGCGTGACAGTGAGCATTAGCGAACGCATGGAGTTGGAAGTCGACAACACCACACTGCATAGTTTGACCGCGCCTTATGACTTGGTAAAAACCATGCGCGCGTCGATTTTAGTCCTCGGCCCGATGTTAAGTCGCTACGGTGAGGCAAATGTCTCCTTCCCCGGTGGCTGTGCTATCGGTAGCCGCCCAGTTGATTTGCACTTGCGTGGTCTCGAAGCCATGGGTGCAAAAATTACCATTGAAGATGGTTATATCAAGGCCAAGGCGCGCACTGACGGCCGCTTGGTCGGCTGTCGGATCTTAATGGATATAGTGTCGGTCGGTGCTACAGAAAACCTGATGATGGCAGCGGTATTGGCCCGTGGCCAGACAGTGATCGAAAATGCTGCCCGTGAACCGGAGATTGTCGATCTCGCTAATTGCCTCAACGCATGGGGCGCGGATGTGCAGGGAGCGGGTTCTAACCGTCTGGTGATCAACGGCGTAGAAAAAATTGTCGGCGGCCACTTCCGAGTGATGCCCGACCGCATTGAAACCGGCACCTATCTCGCGGCTGCCGTCGCGACACGCGGCAAGATTCGTGTCACTCAAACCGACCCATCGTCTCTCGAAGCCGTTTTGTTAAAGTTGCGTGAAACCGGCGCCGAGATCACTCAAGGTGACGATTGGATTGAGTTAGATATGCACGGCAAGCGCCCCAAGGCAGTCAGTTTGAGAACTGCGCCATACCCCGCGTTTCCCACGGATATGCAAGCGCAACTTACCGCGATCAATGCTGTAGCAGAGGGCACAGGCGTCGTCACGGAAACTATTTTTGAAAACCGATTGATGCAGGTACAAGAGCTTAATCGAATGGGAGCGTCTATTACTGTTGAAGGCAACACGGCAGTTGTCACCGGTGTTGAACGCCTCAAGGCCGCCCCAGTGATGGCGTCTGACTTGCGCGCCTCTGCTGCGCTGGTTATTGCCGCGCTGGTCGCCGATGGCGAGACAATCGTTGATCGCATTTACCATATTGATCGCGGCTATGAATGTATCGAAGAGAAACTGCAATTATTAGGTGCCAAAATAAAGCGCGTCCCCGGCTAACGGACAGATGGGCAGGGCACACTCAGGACAACGGACGGCAAACACTACCATGACACAGATAACCATAGCCTTGACCAAAGGTAGGATACTGCAAGAGACGCTGCCGTTGCTGGCGCGCGCAGGTATTGAGCCTCTGGAAGACCTCTCGACCAGCCGCAAGCTGGTGTTTGATACTACGCGGGCCAATGTGCGGCTAATCATTCTGCGCGGGTCAGATGTTCCCACCTATGTTCAGTTTGGCGCAGCGGATATCGGCGTTTCAGGCAAAGATATGTTGCTTGAGCACCAGGGCGACGGCTATTACGAGCCACTGGATTTGGGCATTGCTCGCTGCAAATTAATGACTGCCGTGCCCGTGGGCACCACTCAGCAGCCAAGTCGCCTTCGCGTTGCCACTAAATACACCAATGTCGCGAGACAATTTTATGCCCAGCAGGGTCGTCAAGCCGATCTTATTAAGCTCTACGGGGCCATGGAATTGGCGCCCATTCTTGATCTCGCCCATGAGATTGTCGATATCGTCGATACGGGCAACACATTGCGAGCAAACGGTTTAGAGCCGCGCGAAGAAATCGCCGATATCAGCTCGCGCTTGATCGTCAATAAAGCGGCAATGAAAACCAAGTTTACGGATATTCAATCGATTGTTGACGCATTGAAAGAGGCGGTCGAGGGTAATCGATGACGGACCTCTGTGCGGTAAATAGATTATCCACTGCCGACGCCGGTTTTGATCGCGCGCTGGACCAGCTGATTGCGTGGGACGGCGTTTCCGACGCAGACGTAGAAAAAGTGGTCAGAGATGTTATACAGCAGGTCAGGCGCGAGGGAGATCAGGCGTTGATCGCGCTGACTAATCGCTTTGATCGTCGCGATATAGAACAGTTTGATCAGCTCTGCATTGGCGCTGATCAGCTGCATGCTGCGTTGCAGAAAATTGATAGTGCCACCCGCGCCGCCCTAGAAAGTGCCGCGCAACGAATTCGCGATTATCACCAGCATCAGCGGCAAGAATCGTGGCAGTATCAAGAAGCAGACGGCACAACCCTCGGCCAGAAAATTACGCCTCTAGATCGCGTCGGTATTTATGTGCCCGGTGGTAAAGCCAGTTATCCGTCATCGGTTCTAATGAATGCCATCCCCGCCCGCGTGGCCGGTGTTGGCGAGGTGATTATGACGGTGCCGGCGCCCGACGGCGAATTGAGTCCAATGGTGCTCGCAGCAGCAGCTATTGCGGGTGTCGACAAAGTCTTCACCATTGGCGGCGCCCAAGCGATTGCGGCCTTGGCTTACGGCACGGCGACGGTACCCAAAGTCGACAAAATTGTCGGTCCGGGTAATATTTATGTGGCGACTGCCAAACGCATGGTGTTCGGTTCTGTCGGCTTGGATATGGTGGCCGGCCCCAGTGAAATATTGGTCGTTTGTGACGGCAAAACTAACCCAGACTGGATCGCCATGGATCTGTTTTCTCAGGCGGAACACGATGAAAATGCCCAGTCCATTTTAATTTCATGGGATAAACAGTATCTGGATGCAGTGCACCAGAGCATGACTCGACTGTTGCCGACAATGGAGCGAGAGGCCATTATCTGTCAATCGCTGGCCGCGCGCGGAGCGTTGATTGAAGTTGAGAACGAAGGGCAAGCTCTGGCGTTAATCAACCGCATTGCCCCAGAACACCTTGAACTCTCGCTGGAAAACCCTGAAGCCTGGCTGCCCAATATTCGCCATGCCGGTGCCATTTTTATGGGGCGTTTTACCGCAGAGGCGCTGGGCGACTACTGTGCAGGCCCCAATCACGTGCTGCCAACGTCAGCCACTGCGCGCTTTTCCTCGCCGCTTGGCGTTTACGATTTTCAAAAGCGCAGCTCGGTGATTTACTGCTCCGAGCAGGGCGCGTCCGATTTAGGGCGCGTTGCCAGTGTTCTGGCGCGTGGCGAGTCATTAACCGCCCACGCAAAGTCGGCGGAATATCGCATACGTCGCGATTGATATCAGATTGAGAGTACGAGACCGAGCATGAGTAAATACTGGAGTGATTTTGTCGCCACCTTAGATCCCTACACCCCCGGTGAACAGCCGGCGGTGCAAAATCTGACAAAATTGAACACCAATGAAAACCCGTATCCGCCGTCACCCCGTGTGCTGGCGGCCATGCAGCAGTCGATTAATGGCAATGTCCGGCTCTATCCACCGCCCAACGCAGACAAGTTAAAGCAAACCATTGCGGACTATCATCAGCTCAGCGTCGCACAAGTGTTCGTTGGCAATGGCTCGGATGAGGTTTTGGCGCACGTGTTTAATGCCTTTTTCCGCCAGTCACAGCCGATATTATTTCCCGATATTAGCTATAGCTTTTATCCGGTTTACTGCGGTCTTTACGCCATTGATTATAAAACCTTGCCATTGGCTGAGGACTTCTCGCTCAATCTTGATGATTATGCACGTGCCAATGGCGGCATTATTTTCCCCAATCCGAATGCGCCGACGGGTCGCTTGGTCGGGTTAAATGCTATCGAAAAGCTACTGCAGGTAAATTCTCAGTCAGTGGTTGTTGTCGATGAAGCCTATATCGATTTTGCTGACACAGGTTCCAGCGCGGTGGCGCTGTTGCAGCGCTACGATAATCTGCTGGTTGTGCAAACGATGTCGAAGTCACGCTCTTTAGCGGGCTTGAGAATTGGCTATGCCATGGGATCTGCCGAGCTAATCGAAGGTTTGGAACGCATCAAAAATAGCTTTAACTCCTACCCGCTCGGTCACGTGCAGCTGGCTGCGGGGGTGGCTGCAATCGAAGATGAAGATTACTATCAAGAGATGCGTCAACGGGTCATTGCCAGTCGAGAGACCCTCACTCAGAGCCTGCAATCCCTAGGTTTTGATGTTCTTCCCTCTGCCGCTAATTTTGTTTTTGCTCGTCACAATAGTCATGGTGCAGAGGCGCTGGCGCAGGCGTTGCGAGACAAGAAGGTGATTGTGCGGCACTTTAAGAAGCCGCGAATAGAAGGGTTTTTGCGTATCACGGTGGGCAGTGACACCGAGAACGCTCTGTTAATCGATACCTTGACCGCTATCTTCGAAGGGTAACGCAGCTCTTTTTCAGGTTTTATTCAGAAGATCTCGTGGCGCGTTATTCGCTGGCCGTGGGGCGCACACCCGCTACTGCAGTTACGCTAAAGGTTTTCCCCTGACGCCAAATTTCCAGCTGAATTGGTGCGCCCGGCGCAACATTGGCTATTTGACTGATGCTTTTCTGACGGTCTGTCACCGGCGAGTCATTGATTGTTATCACAATATCGCCGGGCTCAACGCCCGCATTGTAGGCAGGGCTGCCATTGTAGATCGCGCGCACCAACAATCCGTGAGTGATAGGCAGATTGAGGCGCTGAGCAATCTGTGCCGTAAGAGGGAACGCGTCCATGCCGAGCCACCCGCGCACCACGTAGCCGTAGTTGATAATATCGTTCAGCACTTTTGTTGCGGTGTCTGCGGGAATGGCAAAGCCAATTCCCACGGCCCCTGACTGACTCAGAATCGCCGTATTGATGCCCAGCAAATTGCCGTAACTGTCCACCAGCGCGCCGCCGGAATTGCCTGGATTGATATCGGCATCCGTCTGGATAAAGTTTTCAAAGGTATTGAGCCCGAGGCCGTTGCGCCCTGTGGCGCTGACGATACCTTGCGTCACTGTCTGACCAACGCCATAGGGATTGCCGATGGCAAGCACAACATCACCGATTTTGGCCTGACTGGACTCGCCAATAGAGATCGCTTGCAAATGGTCGCTGTCGATTTTCAGCACAGCCAAGTCGGTTTCAGGGTCTTTGCCCACTATGATGGCACCGGCTTCGCGGCCATCGTAGAGCAAGACGAGAATTTGGTCGGCACCGTCAATCACATGGTTGTTCGTCAGAATAAAACCATTTTCCTGCATAATCACGCCGGACCCCAGCGAGGACTGAATGCGCTGCTGCTGGTTGTCGAACAATCTGCCGAAATAGGGATCGTTCATCAGCGGATGTTGCGCGGCGTTGGTGACCTTGCGCGTGTAAATGTTTACCACTGACGGCGCCGCGCGCTTTACGGCGTGTGAATAGGAGACGGGGCCTGACCACTGGTTAGCCGTGGCGCTTGAATGGAGGTCCATCTCAGCTTGATTTGCCGGTTCCGGTTGCTGGCGGAATTCGGGAAAGACAAATAACAGCGCCGCAGCAACCACCAAGCCCAGCAAAACGGGTTTGCCGATGTAGTGGGCAATAAAATTAACAGTGCGATGTTTATTCACAATTTATCTTTAAACCTCCAGCGCCTGTTATTTTTTGTTGTCTGACTATGGTTCCGATAGTGGTTCCGATTATGGCTCTGATTATGACATAGAAAATCAGCGCTTTAGCGCAATAGATTCGATAGCCGTGGATCGGGTGTTTTCGACTTGCGGAACAGCAACAGTACGTGGCCAACTGATTGCACGAGCTCGGCTTTGTGGTCGGCACAGATCGCCTCGGTCAGCGCTTTCTTGCTGTCGCGGTCATCGGCGACCAATTTTACCTTGATCAATTCATGATCAGTCAGCGCACGCTCGATCTCAGCATTGACAGTTTCACTCAGTCCATTGCCAGCGACTGTGACGACAGGCTTAAGATTATGGCCTAATCGACGTAAATGTTTTTTATCCTCGTTGGAACTTGTCATAATGCTTGGCTCAGTTTAAAGGCCGCTCATTCTAGCGAAAAGTACACCATGGCGAAATCTAAAAATCGTAGTTGGATTAAACAACATGTTAACGATCCGTACGTACAACTGTCTCAGAAGGACGGTTATCGGTCCCGTGCAAGTTATAAATTGCTCGAGATTATTGGCAAAGACAACTTGATTCGTCACGGTATGACCGTCGTTGACTTAGGTGCGGCACCGGGCGGCTGGTCGCAGGTCGCTGCAAAGTTGGTGGGCCATGAGGGCCGCGTGCATGCTGTTGATCTTTTGCCTATGGACGGTATTGCGGGGGTGGATTTTATTCTTGGTGACTTTACTCAAGAGGAGATTCTGCAACAGCTGCTAGCATTGATTGATAATCGGCCCGTAGACCTTGTAATTTCGGATATGGCCCCCAATTTAAGTGGAAGTAAAGCAGTTGATCAGCCAGCCAGTCTTTATTTAGTCGAATTGGCGCTCGACTTAGCCTGCAAAGTGATGAAGCCGGAAGGCGTATTTATCACTAAGATATTTCAAGGCGAGGGGTTTGATGAATTTGTACGGCACGTAAGAACACTGTTTAATACTGTGAGTATGCGCAAGCCCGACGCTTCGAGGGCGAAGTCTCGAGAAGTTTATATGGTAGCAAAGGGCTTAAAGGCCTGATTTAAGAGGATACAAACTTGAACGATTTGGCAAAGAATTTAATTGTATGGCTGGTACTCGCGGCCATTCTGCTGTCTGTTTTTAACAGCTTTACCCCCAAGCCAGTCAACGATGGCATCGTTTACTCCGACTTTGTTGCCGATGTGCAAAATGAGCGGGTGTCCAGTGTTGCCATCGATGGCCTGATCATTGAGGGCCTGCGCCTCGACGGGTCAAAATTCAGAACCGTTCGTCCCAATGTTCAGGACCCAGGTTTGATGGATGATCTTCTTAATCACAACGTCAAAGTTGTGGGCAAAGAGCCTGAGACGCCCAGTTTGTTATCGCAACTGCTGGTCGCCGCGTTCCCAATACTGCTGATTCTCGCTATTTTTGTCTTCTTTATGCGCCAAATGCAGGGCGGCGGTGGCGGCAAGGGCGGCCCCATGAGTTTTGGCAAAAGCAAAGCCAAGTTGCTTAACAGTGATCAAATCAATACTACCTTTGCCGATGTGGCAGGGGTTGACGAAGCCAAAGAAGACGTGGGTGAACTGGTTGAATTCCTCAGTGATCCGACTAAATTCCAGCGTCTTGGTGGCCGCATCCCGAAAGGTGTATTAATGGTTGGCCCGCCAGGTACCGGTAAAACGTTGCTAGCGAAAGCGATCGCCGGTGAAGCGAAAGTCCCATTTTTCTCCATTTCAGGCTCTGATTTCGTGGAAATGTTTGTGGGTGTGGGCGCATCGCGCGTTCGCGATATGTTTGAACAAGCTAAAAAGCAGGCGCCCTGCATTATCTTTATCGACGAAATCGACGCTGTCGGCCGTCACCGTGGTGGTGGCTGGGGCGGCGGTAACGATGAGCGCGAGCAGACGCTCAATCAGCTGTTGGTTGAAATGGACGGCTTTGAAGGTAACGAAGGTGTGATTGTGATTGCCGCCACTAACCGCCCAGATGTCCTCGATAAAGCGCTTTTGCGCCCCGGTCGTTTCGATCGCCAAGTCTATGTGGGTCTCCCTGATATTCGTGGCCGCGAGCAGATTTTGAAAGTCCACGGCCGTAAAGTACCGCTAGATGAAACCGTTGAACTACACGTTTTGGCGCGTGGAACCCCCGGTTTCTCCGGTGCTGATTTAGCCAATCTCGTCAACGAAGCGGCACTTTTCGCTGCGCGTGCCAACCGCCGCATTGTCAGCATGGAAGAGTTTGAGAAGGCCCGCGACAAAATTATGATGGGTGCAGAGCGCCGCTCCATGGTGATGTCTGATAAAGAGAAAACCAACACGGCCTATCATGAAGCGGGCCACGCGATCATTGGTCGTCTCGTCCCTGAGCACGATCCAGTGCACAAGGTGACAATTATTCCTCGCGGTCGCGCCCTCGGCGTCACACAGTATCTGCCTGAAGAAGACCGCTACAGTATGAGTCGTCTTCAGTTGTTCAGTCAGTTGTGCAGCCTGTTTGGCGGTCGCATCGCCGAAGAATTGGTCGGAGGCCTAGACGCCGTGACCACTGGCGCGTCCAACGATATCGAGCGCGCCACTCAGATGGCCCGCAATATGGTGACTAAGTGGGGTTTGACCGAAAAAATGGGTCCTGTGCTCTACGGTGAAGACGAATCTCAGGGCCCTGGGGGCGGCAACACTCATTACTCAGAGGATACCTCCCGCGAGATTGATCAAGAAGTGCGCAAAATTCTTGACGATGCCTACCAAAAAGCGAAAAAACTGCTCGAAGAGAATCGTGACGTGCTAGAGGCGATGAAAGATGCACTGATGGAATATGAAACCATCGATGCCGATCAGGTTGATGATTTGATGCATCGCCGCAAGGTTCGCCCGCCGCGTCAGTGGGACGACAACGACTCCGACAAAGGCTCCTCCAAGGGCGCCAAGAAAGATAGCGCGCCGAAAGCGGATGACAGCCTAGGCGACCCGATAGAAGAAATCTAACCTGACATGGCTAGGATTAGCCCCGACGTCGTAGTGGCTCGGGGCTTTTTATTACGATGAATAAAAAACGTCTGATTTGTGGTGACAAGGTCCTCGATCTCTCCCGTCCTGCGGTGATGGGGATACTCAATATTACGCCAGACTCTTTTTCCGATGGCGGCAATCTCTACTCAGGGTCCTCTGTCGACCTGAGCAAAACCCTCTATGCCGTCGAACAGATGCTCACTGCGGGCGCTGACATTATCGATGTTGGCGGTGAATCCACGCGCCCCGGCGCGGCAGAGGTTTCAGAGCAGCAGGAGCTGGACCGCGTCCTACCTGTAGTGCAGGGAATAGCGTCGAGATTTGACGCGCTGATCTCAGTGGACACGAGCACAGCCGAGGTCATAAAGCAGGCAGCGGGTCTCGGTGCGCACATGATTAATGATGTGCGCGCGCTCCAGCGCGAAGGTGCCCTCGCGGCTGCGGTTGCCAGCGGCCTTCCCGTCTGTTTGATGCATATGCAGAATCAACCCAAGAGTATGCAAGATAACCCCACGTACGGCGATGTTGTAGCCGACGTGCTGGAGTTCTTGCAGCAGCGCAAACAGATCTGTCTCGACGCAGGGATTGCCAGTGATCAAATAGTGCTTGATCCCGGCTTTGGTTTTGGCAAAACCTTAGAGCACAATCTTGCTCTGTTTGCCGCGCTTGATCGCTTTTCTGACGACGGAAGCGCCGTTTTAGTGGGTGTTTCGCGCAAAACCATGATCGGGCAGTTAATTGATTCAACGCTTGATTCAACTGTGGATAAAAGACTGGTCGGAAGTGTTACCATGGCGCTTTTAGCGGCCCAGTCGTTAGTCTCCGCAGGGGGCAGTATTATTTTGCGGGTGCATGATGTGTTGGAAACTGTGCAGGCTCTGACAGTTTGGCAGCAGGTAAAACAATTTCAGGACAGAGAGAAACAATAATGGCGAGAAAATATTTTGGCACCGACGGTATTCGTGGGCGAGTTGGCGAATTTCCCATAACGGCAGATTTTTTCTTGCGGCTCGGTTGGGCCGCGGGCACCGTCTTGACGCGCAACGCCAAAGGTAAAAAGCGCGTACTTATCGGCAAGGATACCCGCGTCTCAGGCTATATGTTTGAGTCGGCGTTAGAGGCGGGATTGATTGCCGCTGGCGTCGATGTGGATATGCTCGGCCCCATGCCAACACCCGCTATCGCCTATTTAACACGCACTTTTCGCGCCGCTGCAGGCATAGTTATCAGCGCCTCGCACAACCCCGTTGAAGATAATGGCATCAAGTTTTTTGCCGCTGACGGTTACAAATTGCCCAACGAAGTCGAACTAGAAATTGAAGCGCTACTCGATCAAACCCTGACCACCAACCAGAGTCATGAGCTCGGCAAAGCCCGACGTATCTCCGATGCCGCTGGTCGCTATGTTGAGTTTTGTAAGGCCACACTGCCGTCAGGTTTTAGTCTCGCTGGCCTCAAAGTTGTGCTCGATTGCGCCAATGGCGCCACCTACGATGTCGCGCCAAAGGTATTTAAAGAGTTGGGCGCTACCACCATCACCCTAGGTAACCAGCCCAATGGTTTTAATATCAATGACAATTGTGGCTCCACCCACACCGCAGCACTTGCAGCCGCCGTTTTAGAACATCAGGCTGACCTAGGTATTGCCTTTGATGGTGATGGTGATCGCGTGTTGTTTATCGACAATCGTGGCGAATTGGTGGATGGCGATGAGCTACTATTTATCATTGCTCAATACCGACACCAATCCCCGAGTGGCTGCAACGGTGTCGCCGGCACACAGATGAGCAATCTCGGTTTAGAGATCGCGCTCGCCCAGATGGGCATCCCCTTTGTGAGGACTAAAGTAGGCGATCGCTATGTGGTCGAAGCCATGAAAGAAAATCATTGGCACCTCGGCGGAGAGGGCTCAGGACATGTCCTGTGCAGCGACCTCAATACAACCGGTGACGGTATTGTCTCCGCACTCCAAGTGCTTCGTGCGCTGGCGGCCAATGGCAAGTCGCTCCATGACGCCAAACGCGCCATGACCAAATTCCCGCAATTAATGATTAATGTGCGGTTGAAGACCAAGGTAGATATTAGTGGCGATGCCGAGATCAATGCCGCGGTAGACGCCGCAGAGAAAAAACTCGATGGCCGCGGTCGCGTTTTATTGCGTCCATCGGGCACCGAACCGCTGATTCGGGTCATGGTAGAAGGTGAGGACGGGGTGCTCGTAAAGCACTTGGCAACTGAGATTGCCGAAACCGTGAAGCGCCGTCTCGCCTAAGCGAAAAGACGATTTGCTTATTGTATCTTGGCCTTGAGTCGGGTAGGATTTGCGCCCTTTTGCAACACAGCTCTGAGAGGAGTTCGTCAGATGTGTAAACCGCTGATTGCGGGCAACTGGAAAATGCATGGCACGACAGACTCAGCGGTAACGCTGGCCGGTCAGTTGTCTGCGACGTGGAAGGCCAGCGCGGTTGAGATGATTCTGTTTCCCTCGTTTGTGCACCTCGCCGCAGTTAGAGAGGCCATTGCAGGCAGTGCCATAGCGCTAGGTGCGCAAAATGTATCGCAACATGCCGCTGGCGCCTTCACGGGTGAAATCTCGGCGGAGATGTTGGTGGATCAGGGCTGTAAATATGTCTTGGTAGGCCATTCAGAGCGACGCGCCCTGTTTGGCGAGAGCAATGAGACAGTGGCAGAAAAGTTTAAGGCAGCGCAGGGAGCCGGTTTAACACCTATTCTCTGTGTTGGGGAATCACTTCAGCAGCGGCAAAAGATGCAGACCGTTGAGGTGGTAACCGATCAAATAACCGCGGTTATTGATGCTGTAGGTCTGGATAATGTGTGTCGAGCGGTGATCGCCTACGAGCCTGTATGGGCCATTGGCACCGGTGAGACCGCCACGCCAGAGCAAGCGCAGGAGGTTCACCGAGCGATCCGTGAACAGCTCGGTGACCTAGGGGTAGCAACCACACTGTTATACGGTGGAAGCGTGAAAGCCTCGAATGCTGCAGCGTTATTTGCCCAGCCAGATATCAATGGTGGACTGGTTGGTGGGGCCTCGTTAGAGGCAGAAGAATTTTTGAATATTGCTCAATCGATAGAAGCTTAATCATGGAAAATTTTATTTTAGTCTTTCACTTTCTGATCGCCGTTGTGCTGATCGTTCTTATTTTGCTCCAGCAAGGCAAAGGCGCAGAAGCAGGCGCGTCGTTCGGTTCAGGTGCATCACAGACAGTGTTTGGCAGCTCCGGCAGCTGGAACTTTTTCAGCAGAATGACCGCAATTCTGTCGACAATATTTTTCGTCACCAGCGTCAGCTTAGCTGTGATGGCCAAGAACAAAACCGTGATAGACACTGATTTACTGCCAGTGCTTGAATCAATTCCATTCGAGTCGGTGCAAGAAACAGATGTGCCCGTTGTGGAAGACGCCGTTGACGGTGAAAGTACTTCTGAATTACCTCAGTAAGCAGAACTGCTAGCGACCACGTGTAGCGTGTCGGGTTATGAGCGACAGAAGTGATGTTGGTAGAATGTTTTAATAGTTTGAGAATGCCCAAGTGGTGAAATTGGTAGACACGCTATCTTGAGGGGGTAGTGGCGAAAGCTGTGCCGGTTCAAGTCCGGCCTTGGGCACCAAATCAAAGTCCAGTAGTTATTGCTGGCGACCTAAGAGCCCCGTTTATCGGGGCTTTTTTACGCCCGTGTGGTAGCAAAATTAGGTGGTGGAACGTTGTCGCAACGTCCTCGTATATAACCTCTTATTTACTCAATTCGCACTTTTTCTTTATGAAGAGCAGTCGCGATATGACAGCGCTAATGACTGAATTTATTTCCCCTTTTAAATGCAGTGCCGATTACAACGCTGTGAAGATTAGGGTTAACAGGTGAAATAAACTAATTTATGTAATAGAAATCATCGTTTGCCCCTCTTTCGTTGCGAGGCTTAATCTAACATCTGATTGTTAGAACCATAATTTTAAGATGCAGTTATGCATTTACCAAAACGTTCGGGAGGGCTCATTTATGACAATCTCTAATATGAAAAAATCTAAATCCGTTTTGCGCGGGTTGGCTGCGCGGCGTTTTGCTGTGGCACCTCTGGCCTTTGCTATTGCTAATATAGCATTGCCCTCGGCATCTTTTGCCGCGGAGGAGTATAAAACCCTTGAAGAAATCGTGGTAACGGCCACTAAGCGTGCGGAAGATCTTCAAAGTGTCCCCCAAAGTATCACGGCTTTTTCTGGTGATACCATGGAGATCATGGGGATTAGTAGTATGAGTGATTATATTAAGGCTCTACCTAGTGTCACGCTAACAGCAACACAGCCAGGTAGAAATTCCTTGGCTATGCGCGGCATTTCATCGGGTTCACGTGAATATTATACCGATGGACAGGTTGCTGTGTATCTCGATGATATTCCCATGACAACCAACTCACAGCAAGTGAGTGTTCGCCCTATTGATATGGAACGGGTTGAATCTTTACATGGCCCCCAAGGTACACTTTATGGGTCTAGCTCTCAAACGGGGACTCTTCGTTTAATCACTAATAAACCCAACCATGAGGGTTTGGCCGGTAGTCTTGAAACAAGCTATGGCATGACCGGAGGTGGCGACGGTAGCTATGACATTAATGGCCATATCAATATACCATTAATTGAAGATGTTCTAGCCATGCGCGCGGTACTTTACTCTACAAAAGATGGCGGCTATGTTGATAATGTTGCCGGTGCAAGCTTAAGTGGTAACCACCGCAATGATGACCCCGGCTATAACGTTGTTGATGAAAACCAAAATGAATACGGCACGCTAGGTGGCCGTATAATGTTTGCTTTCAAGTTCAATGAAAATTGGAACGCGCTCTTAACAGTGGTGACTGAAAACAGTGAGTTGGACGGCACCTGGGCAACCGACCCTCTGTTAGGCGACTATAAAGTGACTCGTTTCATCGACGAAAATCGAGAAGATGATTGGCTTTCTGGGTCTTTAACCCTGGAAGGTGATCTAGGTTTTGCTAATTTAGTTGTCTCAGCGACACGTCTTGAACGCGACATTACCTACAACTGGGATAATGACGTTTATACGCAATACAAAGATCGTTACTACGGCAATGGCTATAATGCCTATGGTACTCTCTATGGCTTGTATAACACCGAGTATAACCGTAGCTTTATATTTAATAATCAATCGCAAGAGCGCGATACCGTTGAAATTCGTTTGGCTTCAAAAGGTGAGAGCCGATTGCAATGGACAGCCGGTTTGTTCTACGAAGATGTATACGATGAATGGTTCTACGGGTCCTCTAATGAGAACCTAGGAGATACAACGGCATGGGCAACCGCGCAAGCTTATGCCTATTACTATGGCGTCGCAAATTACTACAATAATTACACGCCTAACCCAAATCAAGCTTACCCATTACCTGACTCTGATCACGGCTACGTGAATATTTTTGAGCGCTCGGTAAAACAAATAGCTGTATTTGGCGAGGTATCCTACGATATTACTGAAGATTTGAGTGTGAAGGGAGGGTTCCGTTGGTCTGAGTTTGATCGTGATGTGTTTAGTTTAACTTACTTCCCCGACGGTTTGATTACTGCAGGCCGAGCCGATGGTGGTGATGGTGCCACACGAAGTCAGGGTAAAGCCGACGACACTATTTATAAATTGTCACTGACCTATGCGATTAATGAAGATGTTATGGTGTACGGTTTATATAGTCAGGGCTTTAGACTCGGCGGTTCAAACAGCCCGCGTGCGGTCGCTACAGGTGAGGTTACAGCCAACTATGGCTCTGATACGTTAGATAATTATGAGTTGGGCGTTAAAAGTTACTGGTGGGATAACCGGATAAAATTTAATGCGACACTATTTCAAATGAAATGGAAGGATTATCAGCAAAGCACAACATTCAAACAATGGTGGAATAGAGGTACGCTTAATGCGGGCGACGCGGGCAGTACCGGTATTGAATTAGACTTAGGTTTGCAGGCAACGGATAATCTAAAAATTAATTTGAGTTTATTTTCTGCAGATGCAAAGTTTGACGACGATATTTACTTTAGTGCTACTGCAGATCCGACCACGGACGACGTAGATATTCGGAAGGGTATGGACTTACCTAGTTCACCTGACTTAAAAGGCCACGTTAGTGTTCTCTATGATATACCTGATGTTTTAGGTGGTGATGCCTGGGTTTATTTTGATACGAGCTATCAAAGTGAGACCTGGAATGGCACTACAGATATTGTGGCTAATAATAGAAATGGTTTATCTGGTACTTATAAAGTGAGTAATTTGTCGTTTGGTCTGGATATGTCAGACGGGTTAAATGTCACGTTGCAAATTGATAATGTTTTTGACAATAATGGCTCTACCTATGTGTCTACATCAGGTAATAATGACGCAGACCTATTTGGCGATAACCGTTTTCATAATGAACGAACACTCGAGAGGCCGCGAACGACGTGGCTGACGGTGCGCAAGACGTTCTAGTAAAAAGGGCGGGTGACATACCCGCCCTTTTTTTTGCCTCATTTATCGTGATACTATTTTTTAAGTGAATTTTTTACATTAGTCTTTAGAATTTTTTGTATATGGTTAAATTAGTAACAAGCTCTGTTGTTAGGGGGAGTCAGCAAGGTGAGAGCCATGGTGGCGTTTATCTCATTGATTTCGAAAATGAATCAGTGGAGCAAAAGTTAGATTGGGATACCGTTAATATTGATTGGCGGGGTAGAGGTTGGGATAGAGGCCTTCGAGGAATCTGTTTTGACGATGATAAAATCTACATTGCAGCTAGTGATGAATTATTTGCTTTTACCCCAAGGTTTGAGCTCATAGGTTCTTGGCGGAATCCTTACTTAAAGCACTGCCATGAAATAACGGTTTTTAAGCGCAAGATTTTTTTAACCTCGACGGGCTTCGATAGTATTTTGTCATTTGACCTTGATAAGCAAGTTTTTGATTGGGGCATGACGATTCAAAATAGGCAATTCAGGTTTAACGGTAAACGATTTGACCCTCAGTCAGATGATGGGCCTATGATGTTTAATAAACTGCATATCAATAATGTGTTTTGCAATGAAAACGGGATGTATCTATCGGGCTTGAAGTCCGGTGGAATGTTGCATTACAACGGTAGTGAAGTGAATATGTCGGTTGAGCTACCCCTAGGCACGCATAATGCGAGGCCTTTTCGGGATGGTGTGCTATTTAACGACACCAATGATGACGTGCTTCGTTATACCGGTAGAGGTGAAGGCGAGGAAGACAGGGCCATGGCAGTGCCTAAATATCTAGACAGTGAAATGACACATTTAGATAAAAGAGATGAGGTGATGGCCAGACCTGGTTTCGCCCGGGGGCTCTGTGTTTTGTCAGATTCAGTGGTCGCCGGAGGATCATCACCATCAACGGTTACTTTGTATAATTTACCCAAAAACCAACAGATTGCTAGCGCAAATATTAGCAATGATGTTCGTAATGGTATTCATGGTTTAGAAGTGTGGCCATTTGATTGATTAGCAGTGCATGGCTTTAAAGCCCTGCATTTCTGGATGCCTCAGGTAACTCATCAATAATATAGCCTAGTTGATCTTTCCATAAATCTAGATGCTGTTCGTAACGTCGCCATTTACCTAGGGCTCCGGTATAAATTGGCTGGCGAACCTGTTCTGAGCTTGCCGTTTTTACGGCCCGCTCGTTTTGGTAAAAACGTAAACACTCTTCTTCAAAGGGTAGATTGCAAAAATCTAATATTTGTCTAACTTGATGCTCTAAATCGGTCACAGTAACTTCGTAATGCACATCGAGAATCTCGCCGGGTAGTACGCCGTGCCAATGCTTCATCATTAAATCATATTCTTTGTAATAATGAGCCAGGTCAAACATATCGTAAGTGAAGTTTTGGCCTCGTCCAAAGAGTTGTTTGTAACCGCCTAGACAACTATCAAAAGGGTGGCGTCGTGCATTAATTATTTTGGCATTAGGTAAAATAGTTTTAATAAAACCTACGTGGGAAAAGTTATTAGGCAGCTTGTCTGTAAAAAATGGCTTGTTAGTCATTCGGTGTCTTTGGCTTTCTTCTATATATTGCTTACCATAAGCCACTAAGTCTTTATTACGCAGCTCGGCAACAGCTTCGGGATAGCGAATACTGTCGTTTCTATACCGGCCAATATGATCAGATATTTTATTTACTATCGGCAGTTCTGAAGTGCCCTCTACCTGGCTATGGCTGGCAATAATTTGCTCGATGAGGGTTGATCCAGATCGAGGAAGTCCAACAATAAAAATAGGATCGGGTGCTGAATGGCCTACGCCTTTCTTTTCTATCATAAAGGTCTGACTAAAGGTGTTTTTAATGGCGGTGTTTCTACCTTCCATTTCTAATGGGTCGTGTTCAACCGTCATTCTTTGCTTTTGGTTACCTTGGTGATAATAGTGCCAGGCACTATCGTAATCTTTAACGTCTTCCAACGATTTGGCGAGAGCAAAATTGAAGTGAATTTGTGAGGTTTCAGAAAGCTCAGTCTGTTGAAGCTGAGCTTTCATCGCATCAACCTCTTCATTTTCAAATTTAAAAACCTTTAAGTTAGCCATGCTCCAATAAACCTCACCAAGATCTGGTCTGAGTTTGATGGCGTTTCGATAGGCTTTGAGGGCTCCTGCTTGGTCACCTATGGTTTTTAGTTCATGAGCATAAGATGTATTGACATGAGGAGCGTCAGGTTTGATAGCTAATGATTGCTCGAAGGCTTCGGCGCTCTTTTCTGGATACATGGCTCTGCCGTAAGCGTTGCCCAGCCCTGTCCATCCATCAGCATTTTTAGGCTCTAAGCTGGTGCATTTTTTAAACGTCTTGATAGCATCAAGGTATTTATTTTGCTCCATGAGCACACACCCCAGCATATGCCAGGCTTCATAGTAGCTAGCAGATATTTGTGTCGCTCGTCTCAGCAAGGCTTCCGCGTCATTGAAGTTGTTTTTTTCTTGCCAGTAAGCACCAGCTAAATGCCTCAGTGCATTGATGTTGTCAGGGCTTCTTTTTAATACGGATCGAAAGGCTGCAATGGCATCGTCATGCTTGCCCGCGCGCTGAAGCTCTATGCCTTTTATAACATCGGCTCTATCGGAGTTTTGTTCTATGTATTCTTCAAAGGCTAAATCAGCATCCTCACCTCGTCCTTCTGCAGCCAGAGCTTCACCTAGTTTTTTATTTGCATGTGGCAGCGTGGGTAGAAGGGCAATAGCTTTCTCAAAAAGCGGTATAGCTTCATTGAACCGAGATTGTAAGGATAAAATACTCGCTAGGTCTTCATAGAGGTGTGGGAAGTCTGGGTCTAGTTCAATGGCAAATTTCAATTGCTCCTCGGCTTCGATGAGTCTGTTTTGTGCTATCAATGAGTGACCGAGTAATCTCATATGATGGGTGCAACCTTGATGCTTAATCAAATAGTCTCGGCATAGCTCCTCTGCACGTAAAGGTCTATTTGAGCGAAGAAATTCGATCGCTTGCTGAAGGCTGTTATTTTTTATTTCTGGCATTAGATTCATGGTGGTGTCTATTGTGTTTCGGGTGAGGTCTTTGGCAGATTTTGTGGGGGTACATAATCAAAGATAAATGAAATTCTATCTTCGTCACTCATATTTATCACACTATGTTTTTTTTGATTGTTAATTTCATAAGCCTGACCTACTTCGAACGGGTAAGGACGGCCATCGATGGTAAATCGAACGGCGGGATTTGTAGTAATAGGTATGTGAATTCTATGGCCAATATGGAAAGAGTGAAGTGTGTCTCTGTGCGGTCTAATTTGGCCTTTTGCTTTTAGTTTGGCAGCCATTGCGCGTAATAATATTCCGCCGGGTGGGTAGTGTTTTTCTAGGATGGCATTAATGATCGGCATGGCAGCTTCTGACAATCTATCCCAGCCCATATCTTTATGTATCTCACCTTTAGGCCAGCTTTCTTCACAAAATAGCATGACGATTGACTCGGTATCTTTATGCACCTCGTAGGTTTGTTGTCTAAGGAATTGCTCTGTCCAGGCTTCAGAAGGCTGATTCAGTATGCACTGCTTTAAGTCATCAATTAAAAATTTGCCTAATGGCTTTTGAGCTACGTCTATATCCATGGTCTATTTGTTCAGCGTTATAATTATTAGATTCTTTAACAATATACCATTAAACCGCACTTCCAAATACC
>LIDE01000023.1 GCA_001438605.1 SAR92 bacterium BACL16 MAG-120619-bin48
CTGAACCTGCCGCTAAAATCACTGCGTTAATCACCGGCATGGACAAATACTCCATTTGGCTAGGGGAGATCCGTGTTCAAGATACCACTCAGCGATTGACCGCTGGCCCTCTGCAATCGCGCATGGCACTCGGCCAATATTGACAGCGCGATCGCTTCAGGAAGCTCGCCCCCGAGATCTAAACCCGCTGGCCCAGCAATAGGAATGGCCAATGTCTGCTCGGTCAACTGCGCCAGCTGTAAGACCTGCTGTTTACGTGTCGTGGGGCCGAGCAGGGCAAGATATTTTACGTTGGATTTTTGTAATAGGTTAATGGCCGCGGCATCCATTTGCAGATTGTGCGACATCACGATGGCCGCATCGCAGGTGGCGAGTGTGGGATTATCGTGCAGCGACTCAATGGGCTCACGAAGGATATTTGTAGCGGCCAGAAAGTATTCTCGACGGGCATTGGCAGGTCTTGAGTCCCACAGGCTGACTTGCCATCCGAGGGTCACAGCAAGTGCCACTAGTGGCTGCGCATCGACACCGCCGCCGACGAGCAGTAAGTGCGGCGGTGGTTTAAGAACGGTTTGCAGCCATATTTCACTGCCTTTGGTCACTAGGTTCGCGCCGCCATCGCGATGGACTGGAGGCGATGTCTGCCAGGTATTTTTAACGGCAGCGTCTTCGTCAATTTGTTGACAATAGAGGCCATGACCACCGTCACTTAAATCTCGATAAACAGTTCCTAAGTCGAGGTAATTCAGTTCAGGGAGGATAGGTTGCAGTAAAATGTGCACTGTGCCGCCACAGCCGATACCCAATTGGAAAGCGATATCGTCTTCATCACGACCATCGTAACAAACCGTAAGTGACCGCTTACTGCGCATTACGCGCGCGGCTTGGCGCTGAATATCCGCTTCTAAACACCCTCCACTGAGCAGGCCATAATGCTGGCCAAGGTCGTTGAAGAGCATCATAGCGCCTGCTTTGCGATAGCTGGGGCCTATGGTTTTGTAGACGGTCGCTAGCACCCAGAGGCGCGTGTCGCGCTCGGGGTGCCACTTTTTTAGCAGTTGCACAAGGTGGTTATTCATCGCGGCAACGCCCCTTTGCACTAACTCAGTTTGAGCGGTAACGTGCGTAATCGCTGCCCTGTCGCTTTAAAAATCGCGTTTGCCACAGCCGGTGCTATCGGCGGCAGGCCCGGCTCGCCAACCCCTTCTGGATGCTCTTGACTATCAACAATATGAACGTCCACGGTGGGCGCTTGGGCCATTCTCAGCATCGGATAGGTGTGGAAATTGGTTTCCTGAACCACGCCGTCGCGCAGAGTGACTTCACCGTAAAGCGCCGCAGTTAGGCCGTAGATAATGCCGCCCTCGACTTGATCGCGAACAATTCCTGGGTTGACCACCATACCGCAGTCAATCGCTGCGGTAACACGGTGGACAACAATCGTGTTGTTTTCAATCGACACTTCTGCAATCTGTGCCACGGCTGAACCGAACGAGCTGTGCGTCGCCAGACCGTGAAAATGACCCGCTGGAAGTGGCTGACCCCAGTTAGCTTTTGCGGCGGCAAGCTCGGTCGCTTTTTTCAACCGCGGATTTTTCTGCATATTGGCGAGGCGAAATTGCACTTCATCCATACCCACGCGGTGGGCGAGCTCATCAATAAATGACTCTTTAAAAAATGCGTTGGACGAGTTGCCTACAGAGCGCCAAAAACCGGTGCGCAGGCCTGGATCTTGGGTCACGTGATAGACGGCTTTATTGGCTGTGTCGTAATCCGTATAAATACCGTCGCCGGAGCTCGGGTCGGCGACAAAACGGTTAAACAGCGAATGAGGGAATTTGCTCAACCAGTTCACAAAGCGCTTGTTCAGAAAGTCCGGTGCCAAGGCATCAACCCACTCGTCGAGCACATAATTCATGGTATTTGGGCCGACGCGGCGCACTGCCCAAGTTTCAATAACCCCCTGTTCGGAGACGCCCGCCTGCATGCGCACCAGAGCTGCTGGTCGGTAAAAATCGGCCGTCATATCATCCTCACGGCTCCAAACCACTTGAATATTGCGGCCAGTTTGTTTGGCAATCACAACAGCTTCGGCAACATCATCGCCAATCACTCGGCGGCCAAAACCACCACCGAGGAAGGCTGGATGCATGGCAACTTTATCAGCGTCGAAATCACCATAATAAACAGCTGCGCCCGCAGAGACTTGAACCGACTGAGTGCCGACATAAATAGCGCAGCGGTCGCCATCAATTTGCACAGTACAGTTCATTGGCTCCATCGTG
Source organism: SAR92 bacterium BACL16 MAG-120619-bin48 (assembly GCA_001438605.1). Classification (GTDB taxonomy): domain Bacteria; phylum Pseudomonadota; class Gammaproteobacteria; order Pseudomonadales; family Porticoccaceae; genus HTCC2207. The sequence goes on from LIDE01000023.1 coordinate 2,286, forward strand.
GCATGGGCAAGATAGGGCGCGTAGTAATCCGCGACGGCGACGATAGCTGAGTTCTCTAATAAAGATCCGCCTTCGCCTTCATTACAACACTCCAACCCTTTCTGGCTTGTGTCATTCAACGTCTCAACAAATTTTTCGTAGAGCGTGTCTGACGACCAGGAGGAGAGTTCTGTTTTACTCCACTGGATGTCAACCAATGCCGCTGCTTTGCGCGCTTGCCAATAGGACTCAGCTACAACAGCGACACCGTTGCGAATTTCTAGGACAGCGACAACACCACTCTGCTTGCGCGCTTCGGTGGCGTCAAAGCTGATCAGGCTAGCGCCAATCACCGGCGATCGCACCACCACGGCACGCAACAGATCGTCGACCTCTGCATCGATACCGAACAGGGCCGTGCCAGTGGACTTAGCCAGCGCATCCAAGCGCGGCCGCTCGCGACCTATCTGATCAAACTGCTCTGCGCTGCGCAGGGTCGCATTTTCCGGCACGGGAAGCGTCGCTGCGAGGCTGGCAAATTGCCCGTAGGGGTAACGCTTGCCATCAACGTCAACCATGCCATTGACCAAGACAATTTTATCGGCGGCTACATTGAGCTGCTGTGCTGCGGCATTGCGCACTGCCGCGGCTGCATTTGCCGCCGCTTGGCGCAGGGGTAAAAATTGCCCGCGCACGGCATTACTGCCGCCGGTGGCCTGCATGCCCATCTCTGGATTTGTGTAGTCTTCATGCCGTTGCGCGTGACGAACGTCGATGGCTCCGGGCTCAACACGCAACTCTTCGGCGATCAGTGTCGTTAGACCGTCGAGAATCCCCTGCCCCATTTCGTTGTTGGGCAAGTAAAAAATAACCTCGCTATCAGACGTAATTTGGATAAAAGAGTTAGGTTCGAATGCGCCGGCAACTGTGCTGTAGCCGATTTCGTTGGCTCGCGTTACAGAGCAGCCAACAATTAGTCCTGTGGCGGCAATACCGGTTGAAAGGAGAAATTTGCGTCGTGTTAAAGAGACTTTATTCATGACTGCGTCTCCACAGCACGGGGATCAAAGGTCTGAACCGTGGCGGAATTTATCGCCTGGGCGCCGGCTTTAATCGCTAATTTAATTTTTCCATAGGTACCACAGCGACAAATATTGCCATTCATGGCTGTATCGATATCGGCGTCGGAGGGGTTGGGATTTGTCGCTAACAGCGCGCTTGCCGACATCAATTGACCCGACTGGCAGTAACCACACTGCGGCACACTGTGCTCAACCCAGGCTTGCTGCAGCGGGTGAAGCTTGTCCGGCGTTCCCAGACCTTCGATCGTGGTGATTGATGCACCCTGAACCGCCGCGACAGGCAGTGTGCAGGTGCGCACTGCGGCGCCATTCATGTGCATGGTGCAGGCTCCACAAAGCCCCATCCCGCAACCAAACTTGCTGCCTTTAAGCTTAAAGTGATCGCGCACTACCCAGAGCAACGGGGTATCGGGATCAACGTCGACATCAACAGGATTATTATTGAGCTGGAAACGGATCATGGCAGGGAACTCGACAAAGTGTGGCCACAGATTGCCGAGTCTCAGGGCAAACTGCAAGTCTTAACCCTGTGAAAAAATGACCGGAGGGATCCGTCAACCACGCAGCATAGCGTGCATAACTTGCTTAAGTGACTGATGCAAACCGCGCATCTCATCGAGGTTATCAGGATCAGACATCCAGTGATAAACAATCCCGCTGACCGATGCGGTGAAGTGGTCGGCGACCAACGCACTGTTCACTGACGGGGGAACCACGCCCTGCTTAATGCCCTGCTCGATCCAGCTGATGACGTCCGCTCGGCGACGTTTGTGAATACCCAAAATGACTTTTTTCAGTGCCGAGCCCGGTTCGAGGGACTCAAACCACAGGCGATAAAACGCTTCTACATGCTTTGGCGCATCTTCGCAGAACTTAATGTGTGCATCCAATGCCGCCGCGATGGCGTCGTAACCACATTTACCTTTGCTGACTAGGGTCAGTTCGCTCAGCCATTCATCGCCAACAGAGCGCAACACAAAGTCAAACAGTCCTGCTTTGTTGCCAAAGCGGTAGCCGGCAAGACCTCTCGAATAACCGGCTTTTTCACCGACATCTTTTAAGGTTGCCTGACCGGCTCCACGCTCGACAATGAGGTCGACGGCGGCGTCCAGCATCTTTGCGTCAGAGATCTCTTTGCGTTCAACCTGCGTTAAACGAAGGGCTTTTGCCATTTTTTTGTGTCCAATTCAGCCTGTTATCGGCCATAACTTATTAACGCGTTACGGCCGTTAACCTGCAATCAAATCAATCTGCGTTGTGAAACTTACATGCTGCGACGATATTGCCCGCCCACTTCGAACAGGGCATTGGTAATCTGTCCAAGAGAGCAAACGCGCACGGCATCCATCAGTACTTCAAAACCATTATCACCCTGACGCACAGCATCTTGCAGTCTTTTTAGCATCAGCGCAGATTGCTCGCTATTGCCTGCCTGAAACTCGCGCAGACGGGAAATTTGGCTTTTCTTTTCAGCATCCGTTGAGCGTGCCAGTTCAATTTCAACATGCTCCTGACCCGCTTCGTTCAGGAAGGTGTTTACGCCTACGATCGGCAGTGAACCGTCATGTTTTTTGTGCTCATAAAACAGCGATTCTTCCTGAATTTTGCCGCGCTGATAGCCTGTTTCCATAGCGCCCAGCACGCCGCCGCGATCAGAGATTTTTTCAAACTCTTGCAACACAGCCTCTTCAACCAAATCGGTGAGTTCTTCAATAACAAAGGCACCTTGGTTGGGGTTTTCGTTTTTCGCCAAGCCCCACTCCTGATTGATAATCAGCTGAATCGCCAACGCTCGGCGCACAGACTCCTCCGTCGGCGTGGTAATGGCTTCGTCATAGGCATTGGTGTGCAGGCTATTACAGTTGTCATAGATAGCGATTAACGCTTGCAGGGTTGTGCGAATATCGTTGAAGTTCATTTCCTGCGCGTGCAGTGAGCGGCCGGAGGTCTGAATGTGGTACTTCAGTTTCTGGCTGCGCGCATTGGCACCATAGCGGCTGCGCATTGCGGTTGCCCAGATGCGACGGGCGACGCGTCCCATCACGGTGTACTCTGGATCCATGCCGTTGGAGAAGAAGAACGACAGGTTCGGTGCAAAATCGTCGATATTCATGCCCCGCGCGAGATAGGCTTCAACAAAGGTAAACCCGTTCGACAGTGTGAACGCTAACTGTGAAATCGGATTGGCCCCTGCCTCGGCAATATGGTAACCAGAAATGGACACGGAGTAGAAGTTGCGAATTTGCTGGTCGATAAAATATTGCTGCATGTCGCCCATCATTCGCAGGCTAAATTCGGTGGAGAAAATGCAGGTATTCTGACCCTGATCTTCCTTCAAAATATCGGCCTGCACGGTGCCGCGCACTCGCTGCAATGTTGCGCTGCGAATAGCTTGCAGCTCGCTAGCGTCGGGCTGGCGGCCTTGTTCTGCGGCAAATTTAGTCACCTGCTGATCGATGGCGGTGTTTAAAAACATTGCCAGAATGGTCGGTGCGGGTCCGTTGATCGTCATCGATACAGAGGTCGACGGATTGCACAAATCAAAACCATCGTAGAGCGCTTTCATATCATCGAGGGTACAAATCGACACGCCGGCGTTGCCAACTTTGCCGTAGATATCAGGGCGCTCGTCTGGGTCCCAGCCATACAGGGTAACTGAGTCGAAGGCGGTTGACAGACGCTTGGCATCGCTGTGTTCAGACAGCGCCTTAAACCGGCGGTTGGTTTTGAAGGCGTCGCCCTCTCCAGCAAACATGCGCGCAGGATCTTCGCCTTCACGCTTAAAGGGAAATACGCCTGCCGTGTAGGGGAACTCGCCGGGGAGGTTTTCTAACATCAGCCACTTGAGCAATTCACCGTGATCTTGGTAACGCGGCAGCGCCACACGGGGGATTTTATTGCCGGACAGCGACACTGTGTTGAGTCGGGTGCGCACTTCTTTGCCATTGGCAAGCACATCAATTTTCTCATCGCCCGAATAGGAGGCGACAACCGCTGGCCAACCCTCCAATAATTTTGCGGCGTCTACCGCCATGGCTTGCTTGCGGTCAGCAATCAAACTGTCGATCGCCTCAGGTGATTCTGAGCCACTGGCGAGCAGCATTTTTTTTGTGCCGGCCAGTTGCTGTTGTTCGCGGGCGAGATTAGCTTGGACGGCGACATTGCTGTGGTAGTCACGCACGGCTGTGGCAATCTCTGCCAAGTAACGCTGGCGATTGGCCGGCACTACAACCGTTTTTTCTGACGGGGTGCGGCGGTCAACTTTGGCGAGATGCTGATCAAAATCTCGCAACCCACGGGCCTTGAGAAGGCCGACCAACTCTTGGTAGGCCGCTGTCACACCGTCATCGTTAAAACGCGAGGCGATGGTGCCAAAAACAGGCATCTGCTCGGGTGACTTTTCCCACGCCTCGCGGTTGCGCTGAACCTGCTTGCAGACATCGCGGTAGGCATCATCGCTGCCCTTGCGGTCAAATTTGTTGATAATGGCGAGTTCGGCATAATCGAGCATATCGATTTTTTCGAGCTGGCTCTGAGCGCCAAACTCTGGCGTCATGACATAGATTGGAATATCGACATAGGGAACAATGCCCGCATCGCCCTGACCAATACCGGGCGTTTCAACCACTACAAGGTCAAAACCACCGAGACGCAGGGCGCATACCATCTCCCGCAAAGCCGCAGGCACCTCGCCTGTGGCGCTGCGCGTGGCGATGGAGCGCATGTAGATATTGTGGTGATAAATTGCGTTCATACGGATGCGATCACCCAGCAGCGCACCCCCGGTTTTACGCCGCGTGGGGTCAATCGCCAGCACGGCAATACGCAATTGGTCGTTGCTATCAAGACGGAAACGGCGAATCAATTCATCTGTAAGTGAGGACTTACCTGCGCCACCGGTACCAGTAATTCCGAGAACAGGTACGGTTTTTTCAAGAAATTGCGCCTGCTCGCGGAGGGATTTTAATTGCCCCTCATTTAACTCACCGCGCTCGATAGCAGTCAGCAGACGGGATAGGCGGTACTCGCCCTCTGCCCCTTTGAGCTCTTTTGAGTCAACACTGACATTGCCGTATTCGCCCAGCGAACAGCGCGAGATCATGTCTTCAATCATGCCCACTAAGCCAAGATTTTGGCCATCGTAGGGCGAGTAAATACGCTCAACACCGTAGGCTTCTAACTCTTTAATTTCTGCGGGAACAATCACGCCGCCGCCGCCACCAAAGATCTTGATGTGCTCTGCGCCGGCTTCTTTGAGGAGGTCAACCGCATATTTGAAGTATTCGACATGGCCGCCCTGGTAGGAGCTGATCGCGATACCCTGCGCATCTTCCTGCAGTGCAGTTTCAATCACTTCGGCAACCGAGCGATTGTGGGCAAGGTGAATAACCTCAACGCCCGCGCCCTGCAAAATTCGACGCATAATATTAATCGCCGCATCGTGACCGTCGAAAAGACTTGCCGCGGTGACGAATCTCAGCGGGATGCCTTTTTTCTGAGACTGCTTGTGGCTGGCTACATCGGTTTGACTGCCGGTTTTAGAGGGGCTGACGGAACTGCTCATAGAGACTCCAGGGTTCGCGCAAAGAGCGGCGAGAGGTGTTGGTATAAGGACTATAGGCGGCGATTTTAATTATCTTGCTTGTTACATGCAAGTATCTTTGCTCGACGATAGACGTATCTCGGTATGTGCTTACGGGATTGGATGTGAGTGAAACGCGCGTTTAACCCGGTGTTTAACGAGGCGCCAGTGCACCACCATCGCCGTACTGGTAGTAATCAGCGATAGCCAGACCGGCTGCCACGCTGGTAAAGGGGTCGTGCTCAACAACTTTGCCAGGGAACTGATTATCAAGAATGTCCTTCACCGCAGGAATCAATGACGAGCCGCCGGTGCGCAACACGAGGTCAATATCTTCGGCCTGCAAACCGGCTTTATCGAGTACCACACCAATCGCTTGTTCCAACTGAAATAGTAAGTCAGAGATCATCACCTCAAATTCCCACCGCTCCAAGCGCACCTCGATATCAATTTCAGGAATATCAAGCACCGCAGAATCAAAGCTGGACAGCTCTGCTTTGAACGTCTTGATCGCCTCAAAGACCTGATAGCTGTAGTTTTGTTTAATCAGGTCATAGAGCCGTTTAAATTTAATGGCGCCCTCATCGGATTGGCTCATGCGCTGCATCACCGCAGCCGTGTATTTATTCTGATTGAGCATGTAACTGATCGGCCAGTTGATCAGCAGTTCTTCAAAATCACTGAAGGGAAACAGCGTATCGACTTCTGAACCGTCTACTACACGGGTCCAACGCTCACCTTTGCCCAACTCTGGAAAAACCAGTTCAGCAAAAATGGTCTGATCAATTTTGTCGCCGCCTAGCGCGATACCATGGGTGGCTTCAACGTGAAACGCCTGGCTCACGCGCCGCAAAATACTAAAATCCAGTGTGCCACCACCAAAATCGACTGTCAGCACTAGCTCGTCATGGCTGCCCGGATGGTTGTGCAGATAGCTGATGGTCGCCGCTGTGGGTTCTGGGCAGAAGCTCTGCTCGGTAATGCCCGCGTGACGGTAGGACTCGCTCAATCGCTCCAAGGCGATATTGTTGCGGCCCTGCTCAAGACCTTCAAAATTAACTGGATGGCCTATGCAGGCGTGTTGCGCCGAGCCAACCGCGGCGCCCAGCGCCTTGCGAATACCGACAAGAATCGGGGTCACCAACGCCACTAAGCGAAAGGGCCGGCTAAAAATCACGGTGCGATCGCTGGAAGAGTTTCCAAGTAGACGTTTGGTGCCGCGAAATAATCTGCCGGGCAACCCAATATCGTTAAAGGCTTGACCAAAAACTTTACTGGTTTCAGATTCGTCGGCAGGACCTTCAGCACCACCGGCACTGGTGCGCGCTTCGCCCAACAGCTCGGCACTGAGCTCAACTTTACGGCCCTGATTGTCACTAATGTAGTCATCAATCGCCTGCTGACCAATGGTCGACGTGAAGTCGCGGTTAATGTAATTGGCCGACGGCATAATGGCATTGTGTTTGTCGAGCTGAATTAGCGTGACGCGCTTGCCATCAAAGACGGCCGCAGCACTGTTGCTGGTGCCAAAATCAATACCAATACCAAACTTGGGTCTGTGTGGCGTGGTGGCCTGTGGTTCAGTCGGCTGAGAAGAGTGATTGTTGTGCATGAAATAGAGGATCGCCAGAATTCTGAATGATGGTGCTATTCTAGCCTAATTTGCGGTGTACTCTGAAAAAAATTGCGCGCTATTCCCTCCAATTGCACTGTAAACTAGGGCACAGATAATCTTGCTAAGAACCACTAAAGTGGTCAGCGTCGCCTAAAGATTCCATCGCTCAAATAATAATTAAAAATAGGGCTTACCATGTTTGCGAAAACCCAGCAGCGCTACCGTTTAGTATCACTTTCGATGCTGGCAGTTTTTATTTGCTATATCGATCGCATTAATATGTCCGTTGCGATTATCCCCATGGCCGAAGAGTTTGGCTGGGGGCCGCAGATGCAAGGCATGGTGTTGTCATCCTTTTTTGTCGGCTATTTAGTGCTGCAGATCTTGGGTGGCACCCTCGCCGATCGCTTTGGCGGCAAAGTGGTACTCGGCACTGGTGTCGTGCTCTGGTCACTGTTCACAGTGCTAACCCCACTTGCGGCGTCCTTCGGTTTGACCATTTTAATTATTAATCGCGTCTTGATGGGCATGGGTGAAGCCGTCACGTTCCCCTCGATTTACAGCCTGCTCGCGCGATGGATACCCCAGTCGGAGCGCGCCCGGGCAATGGGTTTCATCAATAGCGGCATACCCTTGGGCACTGTCGTCGCGCTTGTCGTCACACCGATGATTGTGCAGGCGTGGGGTTGGCCCTGGGCATTTTATCTATTCGGCGCACTGGGTATTGTGTGGTTTTTTGCGTGGCAAAAATACGTTACATCAGAGCCCGGCAAACACCCCGATATTTCGCCAGAAGAGCTTGCGCATATTCAATCTGAGGGCGAGCCGACCAAAGCAGAGGGCGCGCCACCCCTTTGGAAACTGATTAAATCACCCGCCATTGTGGCCATTATGGTTGCGCACTTCTGTAACAACTGGTCGCTCTTTTTAATGCTCACGTGGCTGCCGACCTTTATCAACAAGGGGCTCGGTGTTGATTATGCCTCGGTAGGCTGGTTCACCATGGTGCCATTTATTATCTCGGTGGTGTTTTACAACATTTCCGGTGGTGTAGCCGACCGCATGATTAAAGGCGGTATGGCGGTCATCAGAGTGCGAAAAATTATGCAGACCGTGAGTCTCGGCGGCATGACGGCGGCCATGATGGTGGTGGGTTATGCCGACAATGTTTGGATGGCCATCGGAATTATGACCGTGGGCAATATTCTCGGCTCGGCAGCCATTGGTGGATTTGTCGTTAACCATATGGATATTGCCCCCAAGTACGCAGGCACCCTGATGGGCATTACCAATACTGTCGCTGCGGTCCCCGGCATTATTGGGGTCTACGCAGCGGGCATGATTCTTGAACTGACGGGTTCTTGGGTGCTGGTGTTCCAACTGGCGGGCTGCGTATCACTGTTTGGCATGATCTTTTATCTGCTCTTTGCCAGCGCAGAAAAGCAGTTTGACTAATCGCACTCTGAGCAACAGCCAACCGGCTCGAATCAACGAGGTATTTGCACCATGAACCGCCACCAAGCCATTGCCCTGCTGACCGCGTCCGGTCAGCCCATGGAACTCATCGAGAGCGAACTTTACGGAGTGCCCTGCCGCCGCTATAAAAACGCACCGCAAACTCTGCGCCAGCTCTTTGAAGACAATTTAAGCGAGTTACCGTTTATTGTCTTTGCTGAAGAGCGCTACAGTTTTCAGCAAACATGGCGCAAGGCCAGCGCCTTGGCCTGTGCTCTGGTTGAAGACTTTTCCATTGGCAAAGGTGATCGAGTCGCTATCTGCATGCGCAATTATCCTGAGTGGATTATGGCGTTTAATGCCATCACCTCGATTGGCGCAATTGCTGTCGCGCTCAATTCACTCTGCCAAGCAGACGAATTAGTCTATGGCGTCACCAACAGCGGCAGCACCCTGCTAATTGCTGACCAAGAGCGGGCCAATCTGCTCTCTTCAGACATCGCGCAACCCTGGACAACCATCGTCGTGCGCGGCGATGTGTCTCAGCAAACCGATTTTCTGCAGTGGGATACTGTGGTCGCGCCGCACGCGGGCAAACCGATGCCAGCGGCTGATATTGCCCCCGAGGATGACGCGATTATTCTTTACACCTCCGGCTCAACTGGCCATCCGAAAGGGGTGGTCTCATGCAACCTCAGTGTTATCAGCGCCCTACTGAGCTGGGAGCTGGAATTAATGGCTTTGGTGGTGGTAAAACAAATAGAAATACCTGTGCCGGTCTATCAGGCAGCCGGATTGGCGGGTGTACCTCTGTTTCACGCAACCGGCTGTCATGCGGTTTTTCTCGCTTCTTACCGAGCACAGCGCAAGCTTGTTTTGATGACGAAATGGGATGCTACGCGCGCAGCACAACTTATCGAACAAGAGAGGATTAGCTCTTTTATCGCACCCTCCGCCATGACCAGTGATTTGGTCTATCAAGCCGCCAAGGGCGGCAATGATTTATCCAGCTTAGCGGTGGTTGGTGGTGGCGGCGCCGCGCGGCCACCCGAGCAGGTAAAGACGATCGACCGCGCCTTTTCCAACGCCATGCCAAACACGGGCTGGGGTATGACCGAAACCAATGCTATTGGTACGTCTATTGCGGGAGAGGACTATCTAGATCATCCCGCGAGCTCGGGCCGCACCGCACCCGTATTGAATATTCGTATCGTGGACGAACAGGGCGCTGAACAGCCGGCTGGCAAAAATGGCGAAGTACAGGTGCGCGGTACGTCGATGTTCCGCTGTTATTGGAATAACCCCAAGGCAACCGCAGATTCTCACGACAACGGCTGGTTCAAAACCGGCGATGTCGGTTATCTCGACGATGAGGGGTTTTTGTTTATCGTTGATCGAATTAAAGATATGGTTATTCGCGGCGGGGAAAACATCGGTTGTGGCGAAGTAGAGGCAGCGTTGCTCGAGCACCCACTGGTCCGGGAAGCAGCAGTCTACTCTGTTCCAGACGAGCGTCTCGGTGAAGAGGTCGGTGCCACCCTCTTCTGCGACGGCACCTTAGTTGAGGCAGAGGCGCTGCGCGAATTTCTCGCCAGTCGTATCGCGCGGTTTAAAATACCGCGCTACCTGCATATCACAGGCAGTTGCCTGCCCCGCACCGGTTCTGGGAAAATTTTTAAGCTGCAGATTCGACAAGAGGCCTTGGCAAGACTGTCCAACAGCGACAGTTAGTCTTTAAGGGCGATCTTCAAAGCGGTGTTGCGCGTGATTCTTGACCACCTTATCGGCGGAGAAAATACGCCCGTTCATAGCAATATAGACGCCAGGCGACACAGTCTGTAGCGCACCCACCGCAGTGCCAATATTAAACATAGCGTCCGTCTTAGCAAAGGCTGCCGGTTGCAAGGCGCCGGTGAGGACAATTTTTTTATCGCTAAAACCACGCAGCCAACGCGCTGTTTCAACCATACCATCAGTGCCGTGAGAAATAAGAATGTGCTCTGCCGCTGAGGCAGCCACAGCCTTTTGAATTTGACGGCGATGATCATCCGTCATATCGAGGCTGTCCAAGCGCATCAATTCTTCAACCTGCACCTCAAAGCCGACATTCATGCTGGCCAGAATACCGCCGATAACGGGCTCGCCGATTTGAAATTCACTCAGGGCATCGAAATAAATTTTGTCGATGGTACCGCCGGTGGTCAAAATATGTAACTTCACTGTTTGCTTAATCCTTTAAAGGCATCACGGGTTAAATTTTCAAGGGAGCCATCGGCATGGACAATAATATTGTCTTCAATGCGAATACCGCCGTAGGGCAAAAATTCATTAATACGCGACCAATTGACGGTATCGGCGAACTCACTGTTGCGCAGCTTATTCAACAGTGACGGAATAAAATACAGTCCCGGCTCTACTGTGTGAATTTGGTTGGCCACCATGGGGGCTAAGTTGCGCAGCTTGGGGTATTTTTCCGGCGCAGGTAGCGGATCGCCCTTTGCATTAGCAAAACGGCTGCCTTTATCGTGGACGTTGCAGCCGAGGTGATGGCCGAGACCGTGTGGATAAAAGGTCGCGGTGAGATCAATGTCCATCGCACTGTCCACCGAGGTTGTAATGACCCCAAACTCGACTAACACTTCAGCAATTTTTCGGTGCGAGAGTATCTGCAAATCAACGGGACTCTTGCCAATACCGCCCGCCGCGCAGAGCTCTAACTGCTTACTATCTAACAGCTCAATCATTGCGGCAAATTCAGAGGCGGGATCATAGGCGTAGGTGCGTGTAATGTCTGACGCATAACCTCTGACATCAACACCGGCATCCAACAAAAACGAGCGCGGGGTCTGCCGCTGCTTGAACAGATCGTGGTGATGCAGCACCGCGGCGTGCTCGTTCACCCCTGCGATAATGCCGTAGGGCATTTCATTTTCACTTTGATCACAGGCGCGTAGATAGGCAGCCGCTATTTCGAGTTCTGAACAGCCTGCCATAAAGGCGTCGTAAGCAGCAACATGGGCGCGCGCTGCGAGATGCGACGCTTCGCGCACAGAGTCTTGTTCATAGGGCGTTTTCGCCAAACGCTGGAAATCGATTTGATTAATCACCGCCTCGGGATTCCAAGACTCGGCTGCCACCGACAGACTATTGGTCGAATTGATAAAGGCCGTGCCGCCGTGCCGCGAACTCAACTGCTGCTGAACCTCGGCAATGGTGCTGTACTCAACAATATTCAACGCATCTTCAAAGCCCGCTGGCAAGGACTGTGGTGCCGTGTGCCAAATATCTTCAACACAGAGTAAAAACAGGGTTGGCTTACTCGACCCAGCGGCTATCTGCAAAAATGAGCCTGCGCGCTTATTCAGCGGAACCCACTCTTTAAAGTAAGGATTCGCCTTGAACGGGTAAGCCATATCATCTTGGAACTGCATCAGCGTGTCACCAGAGCCAATAACAATTTCACTAAAGCCTGTGGCGTCGAGAATCGCCTGAAATCTCGCCAGCTTTTCGGTCACATGCTGAACATAGAGCGCCGCTGAGCTATTGAGCTGATGAGTTTTTTTATTGTTCTGCATTATCTTTACGTTCGTCCCCGTTTTAGTGAGTTATCGCGCCAGCATTCTAGCATTGAAATTAGGTGTTTTTATCGGTTAACCGCGCCCTCTGCGTCAGTCAATGACTCGCAGCTTTTTCCACGCTGCGTGCCGAAAACGCACGTAATGTACCACACACATCAGAAAACCATTAAGGAGAAAAAACACCCAACACCAAAGCAGATGGCCACCCCAAACATTGACGATTAGCGCCGTTGGCAACACCAGCACAAGCCAGCTCGTCACAATACCCGTCCAAGCGACAAAGCGAGTATCACCGGCACCTTTGAGTGCGCCTGCCATCATCATGGACACTGCCTCAAACAGGCAAAAAAGCGCGACAAAGCGCACTAAGTCATGCACCAGAGGCACTGTCTGACTGTACATGGCTGCGTCCATGCCACTGGAAAAGGGCGCGATAAACCAATCTGGCTGCAAGACCAAAAACAGCCCCGCAATAACAAAGAATACGGCAGCCAAATGGACCGCGGAATGGGTGGCGCGCTCCGCCGACTGCGGGTCGGAATTACCCAGACGCTGCCCAACCAAAATTGATACCGCAATACTCATACCCGACACAGGCATAACCGCCACCATAAATACATTCATAGCAATACTGTGGGCGGTTAGCTCTGCCACACCAATTTTGCCGATCAACAAGGCCAAGAGGGTCCACGCCAAACTTTGCATTTGCATCTGCACGCCAACCGGGAAGCCAAAGTGCAACAGCCGCTTAAAGCGCCGCCAGTCTGGCCGCCAGTGTCTATGAGTGCCATACAATGCGCGGTATTCTGGCTTTAAAAATATCCATATCTGCACCGCAGTACCCACCGCTACCGAGATCACCGTTGCCCATGCGGCTCCGGCAACACCCATGGCGGGCAGTCCCCAGTGGCCAAAAATCAACAGGTAATCCATCACCAAGTTAATGAGGGTAATTAACAAATTACTCCACATCACCACCCCTGTGCGGCTGATGCCGGAAAAGAATCCTGACAGCGCACCCGACACGATCATCAGCGGAATCGAGAACAGAATAATGCGCGCATAACTAACCTCCATTTCCTGCAGAAGAGGGTCGTGCCCAATAAGCGCAAACAGCGGTTTAATAAAAATAATCACCGGCACGATAATCAACAGCGCCAAACCCACCACATAAAAACCTTGCCAGACACTTGCCCCAATTTTTTGAAATTCTCGGGCGCCCTGATACTGAGCCACAAAAACACCCACATAGCTGGATATGCCAAGGAAAAGTGAGGTTAGGGTAAAACAGACAAAAAAACGCAGGGACAGTCGCTGCCAGCGCATTGGAATCAAACCACGCGAGAAACATGCGATCGATAAAACTCTGCAAACTACCGGAGCTAGTGGTGATAATTAACGGTATAGATAAAACTAACACTTCCTTGTAACCGCTGGGGCTGTGCCAGCGGCGTTTTAATGCGCGAAACATATTCCGTCCAGTTAATGAATACGCCACGTTTTAGCCGATTTTTGGGGAGCAAAAAGGATTTTTAGTGGCCACACAGAGTTGATCTGTGCGATGAATTTTAACAACGAAATCCAGACACTGACGAGAAGGCTACCAATAATCGATAAGCCAGTCACACTTGCCAGTCATACTTGAGGGAGACCTCAAGACCAGAGCCACACCGAGAAACCACGCAGAATACGTTGGGATGTGTCGGAATGCGTAAAAAGGTGTGAATAGCCCAAAGCAAACTAAATAGGGATTTCTGCCAGGGGGGATCTGCGAAACATCAGCGCCAATGGCTTCCGTTGCCGACCCTTATAAGACTGCGTGAGGACAGAAATCCCTACCTATAAATCGATTATTTTTTTCGTATCAGACCTTTGTTCGCTTAAAGTCGTGCAGCACTAAATAGAGGCAAGGGATCAAAATCAGCGTAATCGCCGTTGCCGCGACAATACCAAAGCTCAAAGAGATAGCCATGGGAATCACGAACTGCGCCTGCATACTGGTTTCAAACAGCATAGGCAGCAGGCCGACGAAGGTGGTCGTTGTGGTCAAAAAGATTGCCCTAAAACGACGTTTACCCGCCGCCAACAACGCTTCCTCTTCCGTATCCACACTCTCTCTAGCCCGATTGGCAAACTCCACCAAAATCAGACTATCGTTGACCACCACACCTGCGAGTGCAATCAGACCAAAAATAGAGAGCATGTTGATCGTTACACCAAACAAAATATGGCCGACCACCGCACCAATAAACCCAAACGGAATCACCGACATAATCACCAGCGGCTGTGCATAAGAGCGCAGCGGCACGGCCAGCAGGCCGTAGATTAGGAACAGCGCTGCCATAAACCCAAGCAGCATGCGGCTGACCAAGCGGCTCTCCTCTTGACTCGAACCACCCAGAGCAAACTCCACGCCAGGATATTGTTCAAGTAACTGCGGCATGTAGTTTTTCGTGATATCGGAGATAACCGCACTGCTCTGCACTTTGGCGGTTTCAACGTCAGCAGTCACGGTGACTGTGCGTTTGCGCTCTGTGCGCGAGATAGTGGTCAAACCCAGTCCCAAGCGAATGTCGGCCACTTCGCCAATGGCAACAACTTGCCCACCTGCTGTGCGGATGTGCATATCCTCAATGGTTGCCAGTGAACGACGCTCTTCTAACGGGTAGCGCACCATCACTTTAAAGGTTTCGGCGCCGCGCTGAAGACGCTGCACTTCCTCACCGTAAAATGCCTGTCGCACTTGTCGGGCAATGTCGGCTAAGGTGATATTTAACTGGCTGGCGTAGGGTTTTAAACCAATCAGTATCTCGCGGCTTCCAACACCCTGCGAATTGTAAATATCAAACACGCCGTCGTATTCGCCCAACTTATCCTGAAGTGCAGTACTGGCCAAGGTCAGCTGCTCTGGGTCGGGGCTTGATAACGCAAGGTTAATCTTTGCACCGCCACCCGAGTTGGTGGTTGAGTAGTAATTTTGTTTGCGCACGTTAGGCAAGTTACCCACTTCCTGACGCCACAATTTTTCAAATTCAACGGAGCTAATACTGCGCACTTCAGCATGGGTGAGCTGCACAAGAAAGTTAATTTCAATATCAGAGCCTGTGTAGACAAGCAGATGCTCAATCAGTCCTGCACGGCCGGGGTTTTCCTCGCGGTAGCGTTTATCAACGGCATAGGCAGCCTGCTCGACACTTTTCAGGGTGCCAATAAGGCTCTCTTCAGAGGTGCCATCATGCATAATAATAATGGCTCGGATATCGTCGCTCGGCACGTCAGGGAAAATCTCAAAGCGCGCAACTCCGCTGGCAACCGCGCCAAAGGAGAGAATCAATACCGCACCAAACGACGCCAAGGTCACGTAGCGGTGGCGCATGCACTTTTCTAGAAACGGCTGGTATTTGTTGTCTATAAAAGCGGTCATTTTCGTGTCGATAGACGCTTGCCACCCTTCGATAAAACGCCAGCGTGACGCTTTTTTCTTGCCAAACCGGAGGCCCACCAAATGCGAAGGTAAAATCAGCTTGGATTCGATCAAGGAGAACAGTAGACAGAGAATAACCACCACAGCGATAGCTTCTAAAAACGCCGAGACATTGCCACCGACAAACAAAATCGGGACGAATGCTGCAATCGTCGTCATCACGCCAATGGTCGAGGGTGTGGCCACTTTTTGAGCACCGGCAATCACGGTTTCCGCTGGCGCGATATAGACATAATCCTCTGCGGCGGCGTCAGATAGTTGACGGGCCTCTGCCGCGCCCTTGTCCGCTTCATCTTTCGCTTCGCTAAAAATGCTCTCGCCGATCACAATGGCATCGTCAACCACAATACCCAGCACCATGATAAAGGCAAACAGGCTCAGGACGTTGATATTGACGTTGTAGGGTGTGATAGGCATTAACCAGAGCGCGCCAAGAAAACTCACCGGAATGCCGAGCATCACCCAGCCAGCCACCTGCAGGTTGAGGAACAAGCCAAGCACAACCGCCACCAGCACAGCACCCATCGCGAGGTTGCTGAGCATCATATTAAGGCGTCCACGCAAGTGAAAAGACTCATCGAAAACATAGTCAATACTCAACCCTTCGGGGAGATCGCCACGCTTTTCGTCTATGTATTTTTTCACCGAGTCGCTGATGGTGATAATGTCTTGGCCCTTCAGCGAAAACACGCCCAGCGCAAAGGAATTTTCTTGATCAAAGCGGGTTACACGGCTTGTTTCAACAAATCCATCGGTCACGTCAGCGACATCGGACAGCAACAGCTGCGTTCCATCGGCATTGCTGCGCAAGACGAGATTGGAAAACTCCTGCCCCGTGTAAGCCTTGCCCTGGGTTCTGACTAGGACGTTGCCATTTTCTGCGCGAATCATGCCAGCCGCCAGATCGAGAGAGGACGAGCGCAATACTTGGGCAACTTCATTAAGGGTTAAATTTAACTCGCGCAGACGGTTTTCTTTAACCTCGATAGAGATTTCGTAGTCGTTGACACCCCACAGCATGACCCGCTTAACATCCGGCAGCTCCAGCAGCTCGTCGCGCACCTCGAGACCAATCTCTTTGCGCGTGCGTTCATCCATGGCGCCGTAGACCGACACGTTCATCACCCAACCAAACATTTCAATGCGACTGACATTGGGTTTTTCCAGCTCTTTGGGGAACCCGACAATACTGTCAATGCGGTTCTCCACCTGGGCCATAATTTCGTTGATATCTTCGCCGGGCTCAATATCGAGAGTGACGCGGGCAAAATCGCGGCTCGCCCGCGCGGTAATTTCTTTAATACCTTTCATGCCCTTAAGCGCGGCTTCAATGGGCAATATCACGCCTTTCTCAACTTCGACCGGCGCAGCCCCGGGGTAAGGCACGGCAATTTGAATAACGTCAATATCGGAGCGCGGAAACATATCTTTGCTGATACTGAGCGCCGAGACCAAGCCCGAAACCACCACAAACGCCATCAGCAAATTTGCGGCAACGGGGTTCTTTGCAAACCACGCCAACAAGCCGTGAGACTGACTGTTCATCATTCCGCTCTCTCTGGGCTAACACGCATACCCTCAATGGCAACGCCCACGGCGCTGACAATAATTTCTACGCCCTCCTCAAGACCCGTGCGCACAAAGTAAAATTCGTCATCGCTGTAAACCGCTTCGACCTTTTTCAAACGCAGCCGGTTTTCACTGTCGACTGTCGCCACATTGCCACCTTCCAGCAGCGCATGGCGCGGCACAGCAAACACATCGTCGATCTGCTTGCCCTTGATCATCGCCGTAACAAAGGTTCCCATTAGCAGCGGCATCCTGTCTTCAACGCCCTTTGTGTTGTAGGGATCGACCACATCAACCACCACGTACTGGGCGCGATTGCGCTCATCAACAACACCTTCCGAACGGGTCAACAGGCCGCGCCAGCTCGCTGGTTTCCCCGCCACGGAGCCTTTTAGAATGACTTCCTGAGCGGACATCGCCACCGGCGAGGCCAATGGATTCATCATCGATAGATCACGTGTTGTCAGCGGCAGGCGGATTTCCGCAACGTCGATGGCGAAAGTCTCACCCATCCGCGCGCCAATGGTGACAAACTGGCCAATGTCCACAGACTTGTCAGCGACCATACCCGTGTAAGGAGCGCGAATAGTGGTTTTCGCCAGCTTCTTCTTGGCTTGCTTGACCTCGGCCTGCGCCTGCAACAGATTGGCTTCAGCTTCCGCCAAGTAGGGTTCGCGCAATGCCAGCAATGGCGCCTCTGAAGCCGGTCTGCCGGTCATCGACCACTCCTTTGCTGCCTGCACGGAGCGCGCTTTCTCAAAGGTCAACTGTGCCTGCACGCTGATTAGCCGCGCTTCGGCCCGCTGCAGAGCGACCTCGTAATCTGTCGGATCGAGCTGCAACAGCAAATCACCGGCGTTAAATACGCCGCCTACAACAAACGCCGGAGAAACCTTGAGAACAACGCCTGAAACTTCCGCAATCAGCGACGTGCGCGTGCGCGGCATTACCGTCCCCTGCGACTCAACCATTAACTGCGCCTGGGTTCTGTGCAAAATTTCTGTTTCTACTGCCACCGACGGCTCAGGTGCATCCAATTTCATTGGTGCAGGCTTAAGCAGGAACATGGCAACAGAGAGCAGTACAGCTCCCGCCAGAATCATGAGGGGTAAAAAGAATTTTTTCACAAAGATTTCCGTTTTTTATATTAGCGATTTTCAGTCGGCAGTTTAATCGTTCCGGCGCGATTATAGCAGCTTATTTTAGCGATAAAAATTTCCACTCAAGACTGATCCAAGCCTTTGGGTGCCGCGTAACTCTCTGGTCTTAACCTATATTGTGAACTATCATGCAAGCCAACTTAACGAATAGCGAAGCCCCACCAATTATGGATGAACGCATAGCTATTTTTAGCGGCGCAGAAAAACGCTCGGACCAATGGACACTGTTACTCATTGCCGTAGGCCAAAAGCGTGATCGCGCTGCCTTTGCTCAGCTCTTCAAACATTTCGGCCCCCTGCTGAAGGGGTTTGCTCACGCTGCACGCAATGAGGGTTGGTTCCCGGGACTGGGCGACGATCTCGTGCAAGAGGTGATGATTAAAGTGTGGCAGAAAGCCCACGGATTCAACGCCGAAAAAGCCTCCGCCACTACGTGGATTTACACCGTTGCTAGAAACTGCCGCATCGACATGTTGCGCCGCAAGAGCAACACCCAACACTTACCCCTAGAAAATGAAGACTTTTGGTCTGAGCCTGACGAAGAGACGCCGATTTCGATTCTGCAGCAGAAACGCAGTGAAGATCGCGTCCAAACCGCGCTGGCACAGCTGCCGAAAGAGCAAGATGAAATATTGCGCAAGGTCTATCTCGAGGGAAAATCCCACGCCGAAGCCTCCGAAGAACTCGGACTGCCACTGGGCACCGTAAAATCGAGAGTACGCCTAGCGTTGCAGAAAATGCAGATTATGATCTCTGCAGAGGAACAAGAATGAATAACTCAACTAACTTCCACCCCACCGACAGCATGCTAATTGAGTTTTCAGCCGGCAGCTTGGGCGTTGCTCCCTCCATCTGTGTGTCTGCACATCTGCATTTTTGCGCAAGCTGTCGCGCGCAGTTGAAACGCCTGGATCAAGTTGGCGGGCAACTTCTGGGCGCAAGCAACAGCTTCGCCGTCGATGATGATGCCTTCGATAAACTGATGGAAAAGATTGACCGAGCCGAGGAGCCTGTCGCGCAAGAGAACAGCAATCGCAAAATGCCCTTCAGTGTGAACAAGCTGCTCAGCAAAGCCCTCGTCAAAGACAGCTGGCAGCGGTTGACCTCGTCTGTTGCAATTGCCCGCTTCCGCACCGGCCAAGAAGAATTCGAAGTGGCGTTACACAAAATCTTTGCGGGCGGTAAAACACCCAAGCACGATCACCACGGACTTGAATACACCGTTGTGCTCAAAGGCAGCTTCTCCGACGAGCACGCTGTCTACCGCGAAGGCGACTTTTTAGTGCGCAAGCCGGGTGACATTCATCAACCCATGGGCGCGAATAATGGCGATTGCATCTGCCTTTCAGCGCTCTCAGCACCAATCAAACTGACAAACCCTCTGGGCTTTTTGATGCAGCCTTGGTTGCGTATTAACCCAATGTAATTGAGCTGCATCCGCTTCTGCGAAGTGGATGCGATCGCTCGCACTTGTGCCATCTATTTTGCGATTTTGAATTCTCTCTGAGCGGCTATTCCGCTACACTGCGCGCTTCTATCACTGCACAACGTCGGCGTTATTATCAATGGCACAATACGTATACACAATGAATCGGGTGAGCAAAATTGTTCCGCCCAAACGCGAAATCCTAAAAGACATTTCACTGTCGTTCTTCCCGGGGGCCAAAATTGGCGTTCTTGGCCTCAATGGCTCGGGCAAATCAACTCTGCTAAAAATCATGGCCGGGCTGGATACAGAAATTCAAGGTGAGGCGCGGCCTATGCCGGGGCTCAATGTTGGCTATCTCGCGCAAGAGCCGCAGCTAGATCCCAACAAAGATGTGCGCGGCAATGTTGAAGATGGTGTGCGTGAAGCCGTCGATGCGCTCAAAGAACTCGATCAAGTCTATGCCGATTATGCCGACCCAGACGCTGATTTTGATGCTCTGGCCAAGCGCCAAGGCGAACTCGAGGCGATTATCGAAGCCTGGGATGCGCACAATCTCGACCATTCATTAGATGTTGCAGCTGATGCGTTGCGCCTGCCACCTTGGGATGCAGACGTCACCTCACTGTCGGGCGGTGAGCGCCGTCGTGTGGCGCTTTGCCGCTTATTGCTGTCACGCCCCGACATGCTATTGCTCGACGAGCCAACTAACCACTTAGATGCCGAATCGGTCTTTTGGCTGGAGAAATTCCTCGAAGAATTTTCCGGAACAGTGGTCGCTGTAACCCACGACAGATACTTTTTAGATAACGTGGCGGGTTGGATTCTCGAACTGGACCGAGGCCACGGCTTACCTTACGAGGGCAACTACTCCACGTGGCTCGAGGGCAAAGAGCGACGCCTGCGCACGGAGCAGAAACAGGAGGTGTCGCGTCAGCGCGCCCTGAAACAAGAACTCGAATGGGTTCGCCAAAATCCAAAAGGCCGTCAGGCTAAAAGCAAAGCGCGACTGGCCCGCTTCGATGAGTTGAATTCGCAAGAGTTCCAAGCGCGCAACGAAACCAATGAGATCTATATCGCTCCGGGCGAACGCCTTGGCGACAAAGTGATCGTGATGGAGAATATCTGCAAAGGATTTGGCGATCAGATGTTGATCGACAATTTCTCTGTTTCGATTCCCAAAGGCGCAGTGGTGGGCATTATCGGCGGTAACGGCGCAGGTAAATCAACCCTATTTCGCATGATTGCTGGCACTGAAAAGCCCGACAGCGGCACTATCACCCTTGGTGAAACCGTTAAAGTTGCCTATGTTGAGCAGAGTCGTGATTCGCTAGACGACAACCATAACGTGTGGGAAGCCATCTCCGGCGGCCACGATATTTTGAGAATTGGTAACTACGAGGTGTCCTCGCGCGCCTATGCGGGACGCTTTAACTTCCGCGGTTCAGACCAACAAAAACGCGTCGGCGAATTGTCGGGCGGTGAGCGCGGTCGTCTGCATCTCGCCAACACCCTCAAACAGGGCGCCAACGTTCTGCTGCTGGATGAGCCGTCGAACGATTTGGACATTGAAACCCTGCGCGCATTGGAAGAGGCGATTCTCTCTTTCCCAGGCTGCGTGATGGTGATCTCTCACGATCGCTGGTTCCTCGACCGTATTGCAACGCACATCCTGGCCTATGAGGGTGACAGCGAGATTCAGTTCTTCGAGGGTGGCTACAGTGAGTACCACGAGGACTTTATCCGCCGCAAAGGAGCCGATGCGCAACCCACCCGCGTGAAATATAAGCGTTTGAAAGCCTAGGGATATTCGATGAGCAGCATTTGGCACAACCGACCCAACTTAGACACCATCAACAATGGCATGAACAAAAACACCATCGTCGAGCTGCTCGGAATTACTATTACAGAAGTCGGCGATGACTTTCTCACCGGCACCATGCCGGCTGACGCGCGCACGTTTCAGCCTTATGGTGTAGTTCATGGCGGTGCAAATGTTGTGCTGGCGGAAACCCTCGGAAGTATTGCTGGGGCACATGTGGTTGATTTTGCGACAACTAAATGCCTTGGGCAGGAGGTCAGTGCAACCCACTTGCGCCCTGTCTCGTCAGGCCTTGTAACCGGTACGGCGCGACCTATTCACATCGGTCGCCGCTCGCATGTTTGGGAAATTCGTCTGGTCGACGACAATGGTAAGTTGAGTTGTATCTCAAAGCTGGTGCTGGCCATTCTGCCTATGTAAGTTTAAGGTGCCGCTCTGGCGCTGTCTGGACAGGATATCCAACAAGCGCCCGAGCAGCATACTCAATCTTGTGCGCTGTCCTCGCTAAGCTGAAGCCCGCCCCGCTGCCGTTTCCTCCTGCCACTGGAACAGGTTCATCTCGATAAAGAAAAACGCGACCAACCAAATAAACGCATCCCAAAAATCGAGGAAATCTCCCATCACGCCCCAATATGCGGCTGCGACAAATAGAATGCTGTAGAGGGTGCCCTTCACAAATTTACTGACACTGACAAAATAGCCGCCGAATTTGCCCTGTATCTGTAGCCAAACATCCACTTCCAACATCAGCACCACCGCAATCCAAGTAATCGAATTGATGGTATCTACCCAAGCCAACCGCTGAATCGCCAACCACTCTGCGGCGGTACCGATAATTTTCTGATCATTGAGTTTCATTAGAGCCTCGCCCTGCAACGCGGCGCAACTCTGCAGATCCATCAACGGATATTCATCCAGCGTAACGATGGTGGAAAACCCCTGCCCCACAAGTGCGCAGATGTCGTCAACCAAAAAAAGACTAATATCGTAGGTGAAAAATGTCTTCATTAAGTAGCCATAAAAGGCATACAAAATAAATCCATAGGCAAGCGTCCTGGCTAACATAAAGCCATATTTAACCTTGGGCTGACGAAGCACTTGATCAGAAATAACTGATGTTTCCAGCTCAAAAAGCAATAGCAGTAACAACCAAGCAGAGGTGTCGATGGTGGCTGCAAAACCACTGATAATTTCGCCTAGAACAAGTCCTTGGCTAAAGGTGTGCTGCGTTGCGAGGAACTCTTCTTGAAAGAAAAAATAGACGTTGATAGTCAGAAGCGCATAGACAGCGTACTTAAAGACAGTGAACAGTCGATGGGGGGAAACTGATTTACCAAAAGTCATGAACTATCCCGTAAACAAAATTTTTATTCTTCTTGTTGGGCAGTGTGCTTTTCGCCCGCGAATTTACTTTGCCAGTTTTTTTGCCAACACCCTGACGATGGTCTCGAGCCCGTCTTGGTCGCGACCGTCGAATCGCTCAAGACTTGGACTGTCAATATCTAACACGCCCACTAATTTTCCCCCAATCACAATCGGCACCACAATCTCAGACTGAGAGGCGGCATCGCAGGCGATGTGGCCCGGAAACTGGTGTACGTCTGCGACCACAATGGTTTTTCGTTGTGTTGCTGCAGCGCCACAGACGCCCGAACCCAGGTCAATGCGCGTGCAGGCAGGCTTGCCTTGAAATGGGCCTAGCACTAATTTGTTGCGCTTGAGCAGGTAAAATCCCACCCAATTAATATCTGCCAGCTCCATCCATAGCAGTGCGGAACAGTTTGCCATATTGGCGATCGGGTCTTTTTCATCTTCGATAAGGCCCTCTAATTGTTCAGCAAGTCGCGAATAATTCATGGGGTTAATTGCTCTCACGCATAGACTTTATCGGGCGCACCCAATAATTCAGATTATTATTTTGAGTAACCAATTCCTGTGCCGCAACTTCCGCCGCTTGGCGGGTTGGGTACTGTCCGTAAACAATCACATAAACCATACGCTCAGCACTGAGTAAATCACGAATTCTTAAGACACCGTCGGCGGCGATAATTCTATCCGCAGCAGCTTCGGCGACCGCTTGCTGGAGATAGGCGCCGAGCTGCACCGTGTAACCATCGGCACTGATATCGAAGGGTTTTACACTGCTGGCGGAGCTCTCTAAGGCACTGGCTGGAACCGTCTCCGCAACCACAGCGGTGTCACTACTTTTCGGTGCGCTGGCTGGTGGGTTATCGCTGGGTTTTACATCATCTTTGGACGCCAGGGGCACGCCCGATTTCAGTGCTGTTTCCCGGCAGCGCCAATTAGTTTTTGAATTTATATCGCCATCACAATGCCAACCGACATACTCTTCTGCGCCAGCCTGAGCGTCAGCAGAATCAATCGAGGCGCAGGCAGACAAGCTTGCTGCTAAACCAAAAAGTAATAACGTTTTTTTATTTTTAGAATTCATATGTAGGGGGTTGTCTGTTTGCACGGCCGCAGAGCGCAGAGCCGCTGCAACATTAAATCCCCATTCGGGACAGAATGTCTAGTATTTGCCGCAAGGTAAAGGCGACTTTTGGATACTGCGCTTCATAGACAAGACTCTTCTCTTCTAAAAGATCGGTCCAGTCACTTTCTATCTCAGGGTTAGATGACTGCTCCTCCAAGCGCAGAATACCCACAATCATATTGCTCAACAGGTCTTTTTCTTCTGGATGAATTTTCGTCGCACTTTCCAACTGGTTGTGTAGCTCTTGTAATCTGCTCTTTAGCTCGCTGCGATCCTTTGCGTCATGATCTGTCGCCATGTCTTTCTCCATTGCTGTTCTTGTCATTGGGTAACGGCAGGCACCGCTGTAGTGGGGGCGCCTCGCACTCTTCCAGTATAGACAGAATATCAACCACTCTAGACGAAACACGCCTGTCGCAAATAGGTGCCGCGCTCAAAACAGATGGCACAAATATTGCTGTACCACTGCACAAGTCTGCTTTTAGTGCGTTTCGGCACCAAAAAAGCACAGTAAAAGAGCAAAAAACACCCGACAACCGATTGAATGCACCATAAAGGTGCTCTTGCCGAGGAAATATTATGTTATCTCCCTACAAAACGCGCACTGCAGCGGCCTTTGCAGCCCTGCTCAGCGTGCTGCCAACAACGGTTTTTGCCGACGAATTGAATGGCGCCAACACCGCGTGGATTCTAACGTCAACAGCCCTCGTTCTGTTTATGACCATTCCCGGTCTATCGCTTTTTTACGGTGGCTTAGTGCGGTCCAAGAACGTGCTTTCCGTTTTAATGCAGTGCTTTGCTATCACCTGCCTCGCGTCGATCATTTGGTTTGTGGTCGGGTACAGCCTGGCGTTTGGCGATGGCGGCAGTGCCAATGCCTTTATCGGCGGCTTGGACAATATCTTTTTAGCCAAGGTATTGGAGGACTCCATGTCGGGCGATATCCCCGAGTCGGTGTTCGCCATGTTCCAAATGACTTTTGCCGTCATTACGCCCGCGCTGATTGTGGGTGCATTTGCGGAACGCATGCGTTTTAGCGCGATGTTGCTGTTTAGTGGTCTCTGGTTAGTCGTAGTCTACTCGCCTATCACTCACTGGGTTTGGGGTGGCGGCTGGTTAGCGGAAATGGGGCTGCTGGACTTCGCCGGTGGTACCGTCGTTCACATCACCGCCGGCGCAGCCGCGCTAGTTGCTGCGTTGGTATTGGGCAACCGCAAGGGCTTCCCAACACAGGCAATGCCACCACACAATCTCACCATGACCGTCACTGGGGCAGGCATGCTGTGGGTGGGATGGTTTGGTTTTAATGCTGGCTCGGCGCTGGCGGCCAATGGCGACGCAGGGATGGCAATGCTGGTCACACATATCTCCGCCGCCGCGGGTTCTCTCGCTTGGATGACAATGGAGTGGGTCAGATACGGTAAACCCTCCGTGCTGGGTATTGTCACGGGCATGGTCGCAGGACTTGGCACAATCACCCCCGCATCAGGCTTTGTGGGCCCTGGTGGCGCACTGGTGATTGGCTTTAGCGCGGGGATTGTCTGTTATTTTGCAACGCAGGCGATCAAGCAGCGCTTTAAAATTGACGACTCATTAGACGTATTCCCCGTGCACGGCGTCGGCGGCATACTCGGTACGTTTTATGCGGGCATTTTTGCCTCTGATGCGCTCGGCGTGTTCAGCGGACAGGGCTATAACGAGGGTATGGATATGGGTTCTCAAGTGTATGTGCAACTTGTGGGAATCGGCGCGACGTTCGTCTATACCTGTGTAGTGACATATTTACTGTTGAAAATAGTTGATCGCGTGTTAGGATTGCGTATTGACGGTGAAAATGAAACAAAGGGTCTCGATCTCGCAGAACACAATGAGAGGGGGTACGACCTATAATAATAAGGAATGTAGGGGACTAACAATAAAGGCCCGAACATCACCACTGAGTCTGTTACTCAAATGCTAGTGGGGTGAACCAAAGGGGCGTTAAGCCGCTGATTGCGATCAGCGGCTTTTTTATGTCTCGCGCTTTTGCTACTCGACAGTTCCCTCGCGGCATGTCGTGCACCTAAATGCATCGATTTCATATCAGAGCAAAGTACTGTATAAGGGCGCTATGAAAATCCCAAAACGCATACAACCACTTATCGACGACGGCGTCGTTGACGAAGTTATTCGCCCGTTGATGAGCGGTAAAGAAGCCGCCGTCTTTGTTGTCCGTTGTGGCAATGAAATTCGCTGTGCGAAAGTCTACAAAGAGGCCAATAAACGCAGCTTTAAACAGGCGGTGCAATATCAAGAAGGGCGCAAGGTTCGCAATAGCCGGCGTCAACGGGCCATGGAGAAAGGCTCGCGCTTTGGGCGCAAACAGCAGGAAGAGACCTGGCAAAATGCTGAAGTCGACGCGCTTTACAAGCTGGCAGCCGCGGGCGTTAGAGTACCCACACCCTACGGCTGCTTTGACGGCGTTCTCCTGATGGAGCTTGTCACTGACAGTGCGGGGGAGGTAGCACCGCGCCTTAACGATGTCTCCATGTCACCTGAGCAGGCCATCGAAGATCACACAGTAGTTATGGAATATGTGCAACGCATGCTCTGCGTGGGCTTGGTGCACGGCGATCTGTCTGAATTCAACGTGCTGGTGGACGACTACGGCCCGGTGATTATTGATCTACCTCAGGCGGTGGATGCCGCTGCCAACAATCACGCTGAGCGAATGCTGGCGCGCGATATCAACAATATGACGGTCTACTATGGCCAGTATGCCCCAGAGTTACTCGAAACCCAGTACGCGAAAGAGATGTGGGCACTCTATGAAGCCGGCGATCTGACGCCCGAAACTGAACTGACTGGCTTGTTTGAGGAAGACACCACGCTGGCTGACGTCGACACGGTGCTCGAGGAAATTAAAGCGGCGCTAGAGGCCGAGCGGGACCGCCAAGAGCGTTTGCGCGAAGCCGACGCAGACTAGCCTCGCGCCAGTTCCTAGCCTCGTGCCTGCTCAAAGTAGCGACACATCATTTCAGCACCCTCCAAAATCCGTGCGGAGTGGCGCTGCATAAGGTCTGCCGGAATTAGGTAGACATGCTGGTTTTTTACCGCAGAAATAACATCCCACTGCTGCCAATGATCAAACCAATGGGGTTTCTCCTCTTGGCTGCCACCGGCAATAATCACTTCTGGGTCTGCGGCCACAACCGATTCGATATTCACGTAAGGCACCAACGGCACTGCGTCAGCAAAGACATTTGTCCCGCCGCAGAGCTCAATCACACTGCTCACCATGTGCTCGCGATTCAAGGTGATCAGCGGCTCGTCCCAAATTTGATAAAAAGTCCGCACTGAACGTTTGGTTGAGAAGTTGTTGCGCAACCCTTCCAATCGATCTCTGAAAGCCTGCGCTTTCACCTCTGCCTCTGGGCTGTGGCCAGAGAGCTTGCCGAGCCGCAAAAAGAGTTCAGGAATATCCTCAAGCTTGCGCGTCTCAACAACAAATACAGGAATCCCCAACTGGCGAATGCGCTGAATAATCTTGTCGCCATTGCCCGACTGCCAGGCGACAACCACGTCCGGTTTTAAGGCTACAATCAATTCATAGTTGGCGGCGGCATAGTTGTTCACACGGGTAATGTTTTCGGCTTGGGGAGGGTAGTTGCTGTATTCATCGGCACCCACAACCTGATCGCCAGCACCGATATAAAACAGTACTTCCGTCAGACTCGGAGCCAAACTGATCACCCGCTGCGCGGGTTGAGACAGCCGAACATCGTTGCCCGTATCGTCGCGCAGAGTAATGTCCGCCCACGTTGGCGCCGCCAAGACTGCCATCTCAGCAACAAGGACCAATGCCCATATCCATCGTTTCATTCAGTGATTACCAGTGGTTTATGAGTAGTCGGATGGCGGTCAATAATCGCCTTCACACCAAATACCTGTTGAATAAGCTGCTCGGTTAATATTTCTTCGGGAGAGCCTTGAGCAGCAATAAGACCGCCATCAAAAACCACCAAATTATCCGCACAGCGCGCCGCCAAATTAAGGTCGTGCAACACCATCACCACACCGACACCCCGCGCCGCCAGCTGACGCACAATATCCAAGGTCAATTTTTGGTGGGCGAGATCAAAGGCCGACGTGGGCTCATCCAGAACCAGAAACTGCTCCTCCCCGGGACAGGGCTGCCAAATTTGCGCCAATACTCGCGCCAGCTGCACGCGCTGTTTCTCGCCGCCTGACATCTGAGTGTAGAAACGCTTCTGCAAGTACTGAGCATCGACCAACTTAAGTGCCTGCGCCACAATCTCAGCATCGGTGGCACTGCCTGTTTGATGAGGAATACGGCCCAATCCGACGACTTCGTTGGCGGTAAAAGGAAAGTTCAGCGTGGTGTGCTGGGGCAATACAGCAAGCAGTTGCGCCCTCTCGATAATAGGCCATTGACTGAGGGTGCGACCGTTCAATAGTACGCGCCCTTTGCTGGCCTGCATCTCACCGGTCAGTACACGCAGTAGACTGGATTTTCCGGCACCGTTGGGGCCAACGATTGCCGTGACTTTGCCCGCCTCGACCGTCATGGAGACATGGCGCAACAGATCAAACCCCGAGCGATGCAGTGAAATATTTTCCGCGCACATACTCATAAATCAGAGCTCCCTGCGCTGCTGCAGGAGCAAGGCGATAAAAAACGGTGCGCCCAACAGCGCGGTCAGAATGCCTGTGGGCAGTTCAGCCGGCACGAGGACAATCCGCGCCAAGCTGTCGGCGACCACCAACAACAGCGCGCCCGCCACTGCAGAGGCGGGAATTAACCAGCGGTGATCTGGCCCGATCAACAAGCGCACCACATGGGGAACAATCAGCCCAACAAACCCCACCATGCCCGCAAGGGCCACGGTAAGACCAACGCCCAGTGCAGTTAAAATAATCAATCGGCGTTTGACCCTCTGCACATCAATGCCCAGATGGCGCGCTTCAGACTCGCCGAGCAGTAGCGCATTCAATGCCCGACTGTCCCTGGGGAATGCAGAAAAGAGGAGAACAGCAACCAGTGCCATCATGCTAACTTTTGGCCAATTGGCACCACTCAGATTGCCCATTTGCCAGAGGCTGATCTGACGCAGCATATCGTTGTCGGCAAAATAGCTAAACAGGCTGTTGAGCGCGCCGGCCAGCGCACCAATCGCAATCCCAGCCAGCAGCATCGTGGTCACCGAGGTGCCAATGTCCGAGGTGGCCAAGCGGTAGACCAACAGTGTTGCGGCAAAGCCGCCGACAAACGCGCCAACAGCAACCAGCGACAAGCCCATCAAGGCACCCGTCTCAACAAAGCCTCCGGCCACAACAATCATTAAACTGGCACCCACCGATGCGCCGCTGGAGACACCAATCAGCGAAGGATCAGCGAGAGGATTGCGAAACAGTCCCTGCATAACAGCGCCAGTGCTGGCAAGAACAGCGCCCACCAGTATCGCGAGCAGTATTCGGGGCAGGCGTATTTCAACTAAAATCAGATGAATTTGCGCGGCGACAGGCTCGCCAAAAAGCGCACCCGACATGGCCGACAGACTATCGGCAAGGGAAATATTGACAGTGCCAACCGTCATGGAAAAGAGCGCCGCTGCGGGCAACACGAGTGCCAACAGCCAAATTAGCCGTGATGCAGAGAGGCGCCTCAATTAAAAATCCACGCCCTTGCGCGCCTGAACACCGGAGTTGTAGGCATGTTTGATTTCCTTTAGCTCAGAGACAGTGTCGGCCCAGTCAATCAGTTCGGTGCCACCACCGCGACCGGTGACAACCACACTTTGGCTTTCAGGGCGATTGCGCAGTGCATTTAAAATTTTGTCTGCATCGAGGTACTTAAAACTGAGCATGTAGGTTAGCTCATCGAGCACAACCAAATGGTAGCTTTCGTCTTGCAGCATTTTCTCGGCGATCGCCCAGCTGGTTTCCGCGGCAGCAATATCGCCGGAACGATCCTGCGTATCCCAGGTAAATCCTGTTCCCATTTGATGGAAGGTCACCTCTGGGCACTTATCGCGAATATAGAGCTCCTCGCCCGAGAGTTGGACGCCTTTAATAAACTGCACCACGCCAACTTTATAGCCATAACCCAGTGCGCGCATCACCATACCAAATGCCGAGCTCGACTTTCCCTTGCCATTGCCGGTCAATAAAATGCCAACGCCCCGCTCTGTGTTGGCAGCAGCAATGGTGGCATCAATATTGTCTTTGAGCTTGGCCATTTTTTTCTTGTGAGATTGCTGTTTTTTATCATTATCGGCTGTCATTGTTTTCTCCAGCGCAACGCGCGTTTTATTTCAGGTCTGAACGACTATTTTCCGTATCAGAGAGTATGTCGGCATACACAAATCCGTCGCGGGTCACCACCTCACCAGAGGTTATCGTAACAGGCGTTCTAAACATAGGCCCGTCCCACGCGAAGGTGTGGAACTCGCCGCGCTCGCCACAGGGGTCGACGGATGCTGGCAGGCTTTCCAGAAGCGAGTAATCAAAGGCATGGCCCGCCAGCGTTTCAGGTAATTTGTTGGGGTCGAGACAGGTGATCACGGCTTTGAGGCCGCCATCGATCATCTCAGCTGCGAGCTGCAAGGTGGGAATTTGCCACAGTGGAAAAAGCAGTTGCAGCCCCGTGCCCTGCATTTTCTCCTCGCGGTAGCGCCGAATATCCTCGAGGAACAGATCCCCGAAGGCGATAGCATCCATTTGCAACTGTTGCTGCGCATCGGCCAGTGCAGAGCCCATCACAGCTTCATACTGTTCGTTCGAGCAGGGCCAGGGTAGCGGCACTTCAATCAGCGGCAGACCGGCGGCTTCAGCTTGCAGTCGCACAAGCTGCTGGCGCACACCGTGAATCGCCGAGCGGTTAAACGCGGCATTGAAGGTGGTCAGTAAACCAACCACCTCCACTGTCGGATCCTGCTGCAGCTGATAAAGGGTCCAGGCGGAGTCTTTACCGCTGCTCCAAGAGAGCAAAACCCGTGTCATTAGAGTTTAACCCGCACACCAAAACTGCCGCCAAAGCCAAGGGCCTGATAACCAAATACCTCTTCGTATTGGTCGTCGAGCACATTGTCGAGACGCAAATAGAGCTCCAACTGCTCAGTGGCTTGGTAATTGGTGGTGATATTCAGCAGCGTGTAGTCATCCAGCTCGACCACCTCAGACGGCATTGGCCAGGGCGGGAAAAAGACATCGTTCTGCGCGCCGTTGTACTGCGCGTTGATATTGATGTGCAGATTGTCTAACGCCTGCCATGCAAGGGTGGCACTGCCAGTGTGGCGAGCGCGACGCACTTCATCAACGTAGTGACCCATCGCGTCTGACTCGGTGGAGTCTGTGTAGGTATAGGCGGCGTTTAGGGTCAGTGTCTCGGTCAAATTTGAAAGGGCCGTGAGCTCGACGCCCTGACGCTGGCTCGCGCCGGTTTTGTTCGCGGAGGTGTAGGCAAAATTCACTGGATCGTAGACAAAGCCATCAATTTCATTATCCAGCGAGGCATCGAACAGCGTTGCCCCCAATCTAAGATCGCCATTGAGTAGCTCTTGATCAATGCCCACTTCCCACGAACGAGACTCTTCAGGCTGCAAATTAGGGTTGCCCACAAAATTGGTGTAATAACCGAAGCGCTCTGTAAAAGTAGGATTTTTGACCGCTGTGCCCCAAGCGCTGCGCAGACGAGTCTCTGGGGAGAGCTGGTAGCTCGCTTCCAGACGGTAGGTCTCGGCGCTGTCAAACTCGGAATTGTCGTCGTAACGACCACTCACGGCCAATGTCAGGCTGTCGGTAACATCGCTGCGGTATTCGAGAGCCACACTGTCAGTATTGCGCTGGCGATCTTGGTTGGGATCGTACACGCCCCACTGCACTGCCCCGCGCTGCTGCCACTCTTCCTCTTCGCGCTCAAGCAACAGCGACAGGCGCTGGGCAGACTCCTGCCAAAAAACCGAGCCTACGTATTGATACTGGTCTTTGGTTGAGGATGTACTGGTACCAAGCACTCCGTCGGAAAAATTTTCATTGTCGTTGTTCGACTGGGCAACCAGCACTTTGTTCTGCCAGCGGCCGTCGACTGAGCTGTGCTCCGCCAGAAGCCGACCGGTGCTGTTGCGAAACTGTGAGGCGCGATCTTGATCTTCGACTATGCCGTCGAAGTCAGCATCGGCATCATATTTATTCTGACCATCGGTCTGTCGCGCCGCAAAAGAAACACGCAGCTGCTCACTGACATCAACACCCGCCTTTAAGTTGACGCTGGTGTTGCGGTAGCCGTCTTTTTCATCGCCGGTGCGGGAAATATTGCCGCCTTCGGATTGTATGTGGGCAACACCCAGACGCAGATCCACGCGCTCGCCTTTGTGGCCAAGGGAGAGACCATTGTTCGTCGTTGACCAGCTACCCGTTTCAGAAAATGCACTGGCACTAAAGGGCTTCTCTCCGCTGCGGGTAATAATATTAATCACCCCAGCAACAGCGTCGCTGCCGTGAATAGCACTCTGCGGCCCGCGAATAACTTCGATGCGCTCGACATCAACAGCCGTCATATTGCCCCAGTTAACTTCATCGCCCTGCGACGGGTCATTCGCTTCAACGCCATCGACCAGCACCAGCAGGTGATTAGACTCGGCACCGCGCACGCGAACTTGGGTGTTTGATCCCAGCACCCCACTGCGGCTAACGGCGAGACCGGGTACATCGCGCAATAAATCACTCACCGTCAATGCCGCGCGATTTTTTAACTGCTCGCTATCGATCACAGTAACCGCGTTGGCGGAACGCGATTGGGCGATCGGCGTTAACGACGCGCTGACAAGCACCTCTTCAATCACCGGATTGGTTTCTGCTGACGCAGAGAAAACAGTGGATACAGCTGACAGCAGCAGTGCTGCAGAATAAATTGATTTTTTCGTGGTAAAAATCATGGTAAAAAAGTCCCTTGCACTCACACCCGAGCACTCAAGTTTTAAATATACGGGGACGTAAGGGCGAAAAGACAGGAACTGTCGATCAGCACAAGACCGCACCCCGCGGTTTGTCTGCGTTGCGATAGGCCGGTCTCCGGACTCATAAGTTAGTGACTAAAGAATCACTCAATTTAGCGCCTTCCCATGCGGTTGCTGTTATGCAGATGCACAGTGGCATAATGCCAAATTGTCTTATTTACCGTTGCGGGGGCAGTGTCGGGTTAGCGTGCCGTGTCCTAGCAAGCGCACCGACTTCCCGTTTCACTCTTGGCACACCAAAATCAAACTGGCGATGCTAGAGAACCTACTGCAGAAGCAAGAGCGGGCAATCTACTCTGAGTGCCCAATGATGTCAAACCAGACCGAGCGCGGTGCCGTCATTTAAACGCTCACCTCGCCTGGCAGCAGCGCTAAACAGAGCAACAAACCGACTTCGGTCAATTCGACCAGCGCGCCCGCGCAATCGCCATTAAAACCGTTCAACCGCCGGTAGCAGGCGCGGCGCCAACTCATGAAGATAAACGTCGTCACCAGTGCCAAGAGGACTAAGTGTTGCCATGGCAAGCTGAATTTGAGGCCCAGAATTATTGTCACTAAAACGACATAAACTCGTCGCGGCGAGAGGCCTTCCGCTAAGCCTGAACCCAACCCAGACACGCTGATATAGTCTGAGGTTAAAAATGCCAATGGCACCAATGATCGCGCCGCCAGAGGTATAACCACGATCTCTCACCAGCGCGGCGCAGCCAGCAACAGCTGTAGCGCGGCCAGTTTTGTCAGCAACAACAGAATTAAACTCACCACCGCCATAGATCCGCAACGGGGGTCCTTGAGGATGCGAAGCACCTTCTGCCGATCACCCAAGCCGCCAACCCAAGCATCCGCGCAGTCGGCGACACCATCGAGATGCAATGCACCCGTGATGGCTACCCAGACCACCAGCACCAGCGTTGCCGCCAGAAATAACGAGGTCGTGGCTACCAACACTGCGCCAACCAACCACAGTATTAAGCCGATAACTAAGCCGACGGCGGGATACCACACCAGAGAGTCAGACCATGCCACGTGAATAGCACTCTGATGCAATCGGAAAAAGCTCAGTCGGGTGAGAAACTGCATCGCTACTAGAAAGGCTCGCCACTCACGAAGAATTGGTTTCATAGCGTCACTCGCCCTTCTTGTGAGGCATTAGAAAAACATAATCACGGTTCGGCAAATGCCACACCTTTAGGCGCATTAAACAGCCATAGGGAACGACAAGGCGACTCATCGCTGCAATGGGCCGGTTAAACAGCAGGGTCAGTAAAAGACGCATAGTTCCGCCGTGCTGAACCAACAAAATATGCTGATTGCGATAATCACCGAGCAACCTCCGCCAGCCCTGTTGAACCCTCTGTTGGAACGCAGCCAAGCACTCACCGCCATGGGGTGTGCTCTGGTCGGGATTGATAAAATAGGCCGCAACCTGTTCCGGCCAACGCCCCCAAACAGCCTCGACGGGCTCTCCCTCCCAACACCCGAAATCGATTTCGCGCCAATGATTATCTTCTTTAAGCGGTATATTGAGGGTATGAGCAGAGGCGGCAGCAAAAGAGCGGCAGCGCTGCAGTGGAGACGTGACAATCTGTTGCCAGCCGGACAGCCCTGCCAAAGCATCACTCATCTGCTGCCAACCCTTCTCGGTGAGAGACGAATCACTGCCGCACCCACGAAAAATATCACCCCCAGCGCAGTGACCATGGCGCAGTAGATCAACCGTAGTGCAACTGGGCACAGCGTTTTCCACTGAGCCGATCAAGCGACACTCACCCCCGCCTCGGCAAAGGTCGCCATGTCGCGATGAAGAGTTAGCGCCGCCTGAATAATAGGAATCGCCACAGCAGCACCACTGCCCTCACCCAGTCTCAAACCCAAATCAAGCAGCGGCAGCGCGTCCAGCGAACGGAGTACACTGCGATGGGCCGCCTCTGCTGAGCAGTGCGAAAAGAGCAACCAGGGCTTTACCGACGGGTTGAGTCGACAGGCTAACAGCGCCGCTGCGGTACAGATAAAACCGTCGACCAAACTCGGCATTCCACGCTGTGCACACCCGATGTAAGCGCCAACCAACGCAGCAATTTCAAACCCACCCAAGCAGCGCAATATCTCTTGAGGGCCTGTGTCCGCGTGAACATGCAAGGCCAAAGCCTTTTCAATACACCGCTGCTTTCTGATCAAACCTGCATGATCAATACCGGTACCGCGCCCGACACTCAGCTCCGCAGGCATATCCAGCATTGCGGAATAGATCGCCGCCGCCGACGTGGTGTTGCCAATCCCCATCTCGCCGCCAATAAACAACTGCGTATTTGCTGGGCAACTATCACGGCCGATACGTAAGGCACTTTCCAGCTGCGGTGGCGACATCGCCGCCTGTTCTGAAAAATTATGGGTACCCGCCCCCAGCGAACTGTTAATCACATTCGGTAACAGCTCCATCGGCTCTGCTGTCCCTAAGTTGATCACCGCAAAATCCGCGTGATGGAGGCGCGCCAATACCGTAATTGCGGCCCCACCAGCGGCAAAATTGCGCACCATCTCGGCGGTCACCGATTGAGGAAAGGCAGACACTCCTGCGCGGGCAATGCCGTGATCTGCAGCAAACACGCGCACGGCGAAATGCTGCAAACTGGGCAGCGGGGTTTTTTGGAAGCCAGCAAAATGGATGGCGAGGCCCTCAAGACGCCCCAGTGAACCCTGCGGTTTTGTCAGCTGATTTTGCCTCTCCTGTCCAACACGACGGCTTTCGGCACAGGGCAGCGTCACTTTGTTTTGAATCCATTCTGTCATTCACTCTTTCCTTTTAATGCCAATGGCAGGCCTGCGACAACCAGCGTGACTCTCTGGCTCTGGGTTGCCAACTGCTGCGCGAGAAACCCGCTTTCATCAACAAAGCGTCGCGCTAGGGCGCCCATGGGTACAACCCCTAAACCCACTTCGTTAAGCACAAAGATAATGCGCCCTTCGAGCTGCGGCAGGATGTCGAAAAACGCTAGTCGCTGCTGCAACCAAACATTCGTAAGTAAACAGTTGCTCAGCCACAGCGTGAGGCAATCAACTACAACACAACGATCAGCTCGGCATTCACGGCGCAGTGTATCGGCCAACAAAATCGGCTCCTCGGCCAGCAGCCAACTGGCATCTCGATCACTTCTGTGCCGCGCAATGCGCTCCGCCATTTCAGCATCTCCCGCTTCGCCGGTCGCGAGATAGATTTTGTGCAATCCAGACTCAGCAGCTCGTCGCTCCGCCAAACGGCTTTTACCGGAGCGCGCGCCGCCGACAATTAAATCCATTGAACAATCCATGTCTCTACTTTCCTGTCAAATTCTCTGTCAAATTCGTGGGCAAATTCCCACGCAATGCCTACTCGCTGGCAAACTTAAACACCCGGGTGGCCGCTAGCCAGCGGCACAGTCGATGAGCAATACTCATCGCCCCAAGATAGAGCAGCGGGGTGGTGATATAGGGCTGATAGTACTGGGCAACTGCCTCGATATAATCGAGTAGCGTCAAGTGGGCAAAGTACCCAGAAAAAAGATAAAAACTCACATTAGAGATCGCAAACGCCAAACTAAACGCCACCACCGCAGCGAAAAACAGACCGAACAGCGTCAATGGCTGCGGCAACTGTCGCGTCGCCGCCCAGTGCCCACCGCGCCAAACCGCATAGTAGCCGAGATAGAGAAACCCATAGGCTGGAGTGAAACAGTAAGCCTCAATACCCTCCGCGCCAGCCAACACCCAAAGATCAAGTGCTAGCGCCAAGAGTGAAAAATAAACAAACGACCAAAACGTGCGCAAATAAAATCCAGCGATAAAAAAGATCGCCAGACAGGCGTTGGGCAGTTTGTAGGCCGAGCCAAAATGATCTAAACCCGTCGCCAAAAGCAGCAGCGACAGCGCAGTAAAAACAAACCAGTGCCGCTTTTGGGAAGAACCGGATCGCCGCGAAGAATTAATAGGGGAAAAACTAGAGGGTAAGGCGGCAAGCGCCCATAAAAAACGTTTCATATTGAGTCTCCATACTCACACCCGAGTGTACAGGCCTTAAAAAAAACGGGGCGAAGGAGCAAAAAGACAGGAACTGTCGATCAGCACAAGACCGCACCCCGCGGTTTGTCTGCATTGCGATAGGCCGGTCTCCGGACTCATAAGTGAGCAACCGAAAAATCGAGTCACTCTATTTGACGCCTTCCCATGCGGTTGCTGTTACACAGATGCACAGTGGCCTAATGCCAAACAATCTTATTTACCGTTGCGGGGGCAGTGTCGGAATAGCGTGCCCTGTCTTGGCAACGCGCACCGACTTCCCGTTTAACTTTTTACACAACCGTCGTGGCTGTAAAAAAAGAACCTACTGCAGAAGCAAGAGATCGCAATCTAGTCGGATAGCGATATCAAGTCAAATTGAAACAGCACCATACCCGTGTTTATCGCAAGTGCACAGTTGTGTTAACCTGCTCGGCCAAAAAAATGAGCCAAAAATAGAGCACTATAATTAGGGAACCAACAAGATGCTTGCAGTGTTAATAAAAAGAACCGTAGCCCCAGGAATGGAAGCGACTTACGACGAATTCTCTCGCAAAATTGTTCAGGCGGCGGTGCCCGCTCACGGATTTATTTCCAGTAAAGCCTTTAAAGATATCGCCGATACGCACATTCGCTATGCGCTGATTCAGATGGAAACTCTCAACGACTGGTTGGCGTGGCAGCAATCACCTGAGCGCGCGGCAGCACTTCTACAAATTCAACCGCTGCTGCAAGAACCGGAAGTGATTTCAATTTTGACAACGGCCTAGTCACCCTACTCGCAGCAATTAAATCGCACATCAAAGTGCATCCAAGGCCTCAGTCACTTTGCGCACACCAATCACCTGCATGCCCTTAATTGCCTGCTTGGGTACATTGCCTGCGGGCACTATGGCCCGCGTGAAACCGTGTTTGGCCGCTTCGCGCAGACGCTCTTGACCATTCGCCACTGGACGAATTTCACCGGCCAACCCAACTTCGCCAAAAACCACTAAATTTTGCGGCAAAGGCTGATCGCGGAAGCTTGAGATCACCGCTAAAATCAGCGCCAAATCCGCGCTTGTTTCAAGCACTTTGACGCCACCCACAACATTAACAAACACATCTTGGTCACCCACCATAATGCCGCCGTGACGGTGCAACACGGCCAATAACATCGAAAGTCGATTGTGGTCCAAACCCACCGTCACACGGCGCGGGTTGCCCAAATGACTGTCGTCGACAAGGGCCTGCAACTCAACCAGCAAGGGCCGAGTTCCCTCCCACACAACCATCACCACACTGCCTGAGGAGACCTCTTCACCGCGCTGTAAAAAGATAGCCGACGGGTTGGGCACTTCACGTAGGCCTTTGTCAGTCATCGCGAAAACGCCCAGTTCGTTCACCGCGCCAAAGCGATTTTTATGGCTGCGCAGGGTTCTAAAGTGGCTGTCGCTAGACCCCTCAAGCATCAGCGAACAGTCGATCATATGCTCCAGCACCTTCGGCCCCGCCAAGGAACCATCCTTCGTCACATGGCCGACTAAAATCAGTACGGTACCCGTCTGTTTGGCAAACCGCACCAACATAGCCGCGCTCTCTCGCACCTGCGACACACTGCCCGGCGCCGACGCCACCTCTTCGAGATGCATGACTTGAATTGAATCCACCACCAAAATTTTTGGCCGTTTCTGCTCAGCAATCGCGCAGACCGTCTCTACCGACGTCTCTGCCATAATTTCTAATTTATTGGTCGGCAGGCCCAAGCGATTTGCGCGCATAGCCACCTGCTGAGGCGATTCCTCCCCCGTGACATAGAGCGATGCATGGTTTTCCGCCAATTTGCACAGTGTTTGCAACAGTAGCGTACTTTTCCCCGCACCCGGCTCGCCCCCCAACAGCACGCAGGAACCCGGGACCAGTCCGCCACCGAGGACCAAATCCAGCTCGCCGGCCCCTGTGCTAATGCGCGGAATTTCATCCAATGCGATTTCCGCTAGGGTCTTCACGGCACCATCAACCATTCCGGCAAATCCCGTTCGCGACACCTTGCCACCCCTTGCAGGCCCGCTTAAGCGAATTTCCGACAGCGTATTCCAGCCATTGCACTCGGTACACTGCCCCTGCCACTTGCGATAATCCGCGCCGCAATCGTTGCACACAAAAGCAGATTTTATTTTGTTCGGCGTTGTCACTCTCGGTCCTCTTTTTGCGGTGATACTGCGATAACAGCACACACCAAAATCACTTTACTGTTGTTATGTACAGTAACTCAGTGCGCCTCGTTAAATCAATCTAAAAAGTGCTTGCATGAACTCGTAACAAGCCACTCAACGACCCATGCGACTAGCAACGCAGCGCACGTCGAGGGTAAGATAGGGCAACTAAAAAAAGAAAAGGCCAGTCATGTCTCACGCTCCGCTCGTCATCCGTATCGCTACTATTGCTGACTGCCCCACCATACTCGATTTTATCGAACAGCTGGCCGCCTACGAAAAACTCAGCCATGAAGTCGTCGCCACCTGCTCGGCGCTGGAAAAAACGCTGTTTGGTGAGAAGCCCAGCGCTGAAGTTCTGATCGCCGAATATGCGACTCAACCCGTTGGCTTCGCCCTCTATTTTACTAACTACTCCACCTTTCTTGCGAAGCCCGGTATCTATCTAGAGGATCTGTTTGTACAGCCAGAAATGCGCGGCAAAGGCTTTGGCAAACAGCTGCTCGCATCACTTGCCAAAATCGCCGTTGAGCGCGACTGCGGCCGGCTGGAATGGTCGGTACTCGATTGGAACCAACCCGCCATCGATTTCTATCGCTCACTCGGGGCAGTGCCTATGGATGGCTGGACAGTCAATCGTCTCACCGGCGACGCGCTGCAAAATGTCGCTCACCACGCGGATTAAACTCTCCCTGAGGAGACCAATATGAGTAGTTTACAACTAGCCGGCAAGCGTATTCTGATAACGCAGAGCGATACCTTTATGGGGCCAACGCTCTGTGAGGTGTTTAAAGAAATGGGCGCGGAGGTTATCAAAGACAACCATCTGCTCACCGACCCCGCTCTGCCTGCACAGATTGTTGAACAGGCTGGCTACATTGATGTGCTGGTAATAAATCTCGCAATTCCAGCACCCTTTACCCGTGGCGAGCTTGTCGACGACAGCGAATGGTCTGCGACGTTTAGTGCCATCGTCGACCCTCTACCACGCCTTTGCAGAGCCGTGCTGCCGCAGATGATCCAACGCCAGTCTGGCAAAATTTTAGTGATGGGCAGCGCCTCAGCTCTGCGCGGTATGAAGCGGGCATCCACCTACAGCGCAGCACGCGGCGCGCAACTCGCCTATGTTCAAGCCATGGGGGTGGAAATGGCGGCGCAGGGTATTCAGATCAACGCTATCGCTCAAAACTTTGTCGACAATCCAACCTATTTCCCCGAGGAGACAAAAGCCAATCCCGCCTTTCAAGCGCGAATACAGCGCGAAGTTCCGCTTGGCCGACTCGTCTCGTTGCGTGAAGATGCACTTTTTGCCGCCTACCTGTGCAGTGACGCAGCCGACTGCTTCGTTGGCCAAGTGTTCCCAGTCTGCGGTGGCTGGACGACGTAATAAGTCGTCGATTCTCTCGTTCAGACAGAAGCTTTCTGATAAAGTGTTGCGATGTCTTTGATCCCCGAAAAGCCCATTGTGATTTCGCCCACTCTCGCCGCAACCATCGGCTTAGAGGAAGCGGTGTTGCTGCAACTTCTGCAAGAGTGCCGAGCGCACCGCAGCGCCCAGCAGAGTCAGGGCTATGACTGGTTCACCGTGGCCGGTGAGAAGTTGCTGGAACTGGCGCCTTTTTGGCGCGACGACGATATCCGACGATTAGCCGTTGGACTGAATGAAAAAGGGTTGTTGCTGATCGGAGGAGCACCGTTTTCCGCGCATCAAGAGTTCCGCTTTGCGTTTAACGACGCGGTAGCCTCTAGAGCACCAGCGCCAAGTGGCGCGCACCCGCAGCCGAGCTCACAGCTGAACTCACAGTTGAGCCCCGCAACAGTAACCGCGCTGCACACGGCTGTGGAGACCTCAGCCAAAACCATTGGCAACAGTTGGCAGCCCAGCCAAGACGCGTTGCGCCAGCTCAGCCAACTGGGCGTCACTCAACAATTTGCACTGCAACAAATTCCACAATTTGTCGCCTACTGGCGGGAGCGCAATGTGCCGCGGCATAGCTGGGAGTCAAAATTTATCAAAGAAGTGTGGCGTCAGTGGCAGCAGGAAACCGCCACCTCTCATCGCCGCCGGCAAGAAGTCTCCCTCGACAACGACTGGCGCCCGTCAAACGATGCATTGCAAATATTGATTGGCCAAGGCGGCATTAACGCCAACTTTATTGAAGACGCGATACCCGAGTTTATTCTCTACTGGCGCGACCGCGGCGACGTTTCCAGCACATGGGATTCAAAATTTATTCAACATATTCGGCGACAGTGGCAGATTTATACTGGCATGATGGAGCAGGACAATATGCCGCGTACACTGAGCGCGGACTGGCTGCCAAAAGAGTCGGTTTACGATGTCTTGGAAATGGCCAATATCAACCGTCAATTTGCAGAACAGCTGCTGCCAGAGTTTATTCTTTACTGGCAGGAAAATGGTACACCGCAATCATCGTGGAGCACCAAATTTCTTCAGTACGTAAAGCGCCAATGGGCGCGACATATTCAACCCGCGTCAACAGGTACAGCACATGGCAAGCAACAAGGATCTAATCCACAAGGTCGCATCAGAGATCGCAGCATCATCGATGCTCTCTCAGACCGCAGCTGGGCATCCTAAGACAGGTAGCAAAGCGAGCAAAACTGACCCCAATCTGATCGATGCCATCAATCAGATCTTCGCATTATTTCAGGTCAACTATCACAACCAGTATTACAGCGCTTTTGGCGACAACACCAAGTCCGAAAATTTAGCCAAGAAACTGTGGCTGAGTAAACTGAGCGACTTTACCCCAGAGACGATTCTGCGCGGCGCTGAAAAAATTATTGCCGAGAGCGACTACTTGCCCACCCTCCACAAAATGCTAAACGCCTGCCGTCATGTCGGCATGCCTGCTGGCCTGCCATCTCCGCGCAAAGCCTATGAAGAGGCGTGTAACAAACCGAGCCCTAAAGCAGAGCAGTCCTGGTCTCACGCGGCCGTCTACTTAGCGGCTCGCGATTGCGGCTGGCACTTTTTGGCCAACACCGTTGAATCAAAAGCCTTCGCTCCATTTGCCGACATTTATCAACAGTACTGTGAGAGAGTATTGGCGGGAGAAGAATTGATCATAGAAAAACCAAAAGCGCTGCCCGAAACGTCATCCAAACCAGCGACCAAGAAAAAGGCACTGGCCGAACTCGACCAATTAAAGCAGCTGCTGCGCTAGAACAACTGAGCGGAGAAAAAGATCACTCATGGCTATCACTCCACTGATCCACAACTCCACCGCCAGACGCATGGCGAAAACAATTTTGAACGGTTTTCGCAGCTATTTTGCCGATTATTTAAACGCCACTCTCAGCGCAAAAGCGCGTTTCGAAAAAGCCGACTGGCACGGTGTGCAGCAAGCCAACGTGGATCGACTCGAGCTCTACAAACAAAAAGTCGCCCAGACAGTAATGTACCTCGGCATGGTCACCAACAAAGATTTGGCCAACCTGGCGCTTTGGGCAGAGGCGAAAAAAGCGTATACCCAGCTAGTTTTTAACTTCCCCAATTTTGAAATTGCCGAAACTTTTTTTAACTCTGTGTTCAGTGACTTGCACGATCACGACAAAATTAGCGACGACATTATTTATGTGCTGTCGTCACAACTGATCGAAGCACCTGCCGCCGAATACAGTATTTTTGTGCGTTACAAAGGCGCCGATCACCGAGAAATTTTTCGTCAAATTTTAAAGGAATCTGAATTTTCGCTGCCCGGTGAAGATATCGAAGTAGACCTCGACTGCATCCTTAAAGTCTTTAACCAAGAAGTCTTGCCTTTTGTTAAAGGCCCTGCTGACAAGCTTAAATTTGATCTGCTTGAGTCAACATTCTATCGCGGAAAAGCAGCCTACATGGTCGGGCGTGTAGTTGATGGCGATCAAACCTTTCCGATGGCACTGGTGATTTTAAATAATGAACAGGGTCAGCTATTTGTCGATACGGCCATGTTTAATTCGGACGATTTGAGTGTGGTATTCAGCTTCACCCGCAACCATTTTATGGTTGATGCGCCGCTGCCTTATCAATACGCGCACTTTTTGAAACACCTGATGCCGAGTAAATTGGATTACGAAATTTATAATTCCCTCGGCTTTCCAAAACACGCAAAGACCGAGTTCTATCGGCAGATGGTTCATCATCTCAACAACTCCGACGATAAATTTATTATCGCGCCCGGCATTAAAGGCATGGTGATGACGGTATTTACTCTGCCCTCCTATAAAATTGTATTTAAAATTATTAAAGATAAATTTGCGCCGCCAAAAGAAGTCACTCATCAAATAGTGCGTGAAAAATATCGACTCGTGTCTCGTCATGATCGCATTGGACGCATGGCAGATACGCAAGAATTCGATAATTTAGTATTTCCCCTTGAACGGTTTTCAGCGGAGCTGATCGACGAGTTGCAGAAAGTTGCCGCGTCGTCCGTTGAAATTCGCGGCGACAAACTGG
Source organism: SAR92 bacterium BACL16 MAG-120619-bin48 (assembly GCA_001438605.1). Classification (GTDB taxonomy): domain Bacteria; phylum Pseudomonadota; class Gammaproteobacteria; order Pseudomonadales; family Porticoccaceae; genus HTCC2207. The sequence goes on from LIDE01000023.1 coordinate 46,241, forward strand.
TGATAAAGCATCTTTACACCGAGCGCTATATGACGCCGCTGAATATTTATCTTGAAACCGCTTCAGACGAAGAAATTGCCAGCGCCATGGACGAGTACGGCAACTGTATTAAGCAGCTTGCCGCGGCGAATATATTTCCCGGCGATATGCCTCTGAAAAACTTTGGCGTTACTCGTCATGGTCGTGTGGTATTTTACGATTACGATGAAATCGCATTTCTCACTGACTGCAATTTCAGAAAAATTCCAATGCCGCGCAACGAAATTGAAGAGATGCAGTCTGGCACATGGTACACAGTGGGCCCCGACGATATTTTTCCTGAAGAGTTCAGGCTGTTTTTCTCCGGAAATACTAAAGCGCGAAAAATGTTTGAAGAGATGCACAGCGACCTTTATGAGGTCGAATTTTGGCAGGGCCTGCAGGAAAAAATCCGTGACGGTTATGTACTAGACGTGTTCCCCTATCGCCGGGCAAAGCGCTTTAACCGCGGCAAAAACTCTGGCCTGCAAGTCTTTTCCGATTAGCGAAGAGGTAGGTTTGCTGTGCTGTCGCCAGCGCGAATAGTAACGCTGTCGGCAGAAATGGCCTCAATAATCCACGCGCTATCCAATTTTTCGCCCACATGGTAGGTGCGCTCGCCAACAAAAATACGGTTGAGCGTCGAGCCTGGGCGAATATACATATGACCGGTAATCACTACTTGTGGCAATGCTGTGGCATCGCTTGCGACATCCACGGCCGGCGGCACTGTTGTCTCTGCGAGGGATACCCTGTCGGGAGCAGATGATGCTTCAGGAGACTTTTGATTTATGGGCGCTTTTTCTGGGGGCACTTGATCTAAGGACCCTTGATATAAAGGTGTTTGATTTACCGGTGCGGCCTCCACCTCTGCGCTTTGCAGCACCTCTGGCTCTGCTGCAATACCTGAGGGCACCGCCGGCGATAACGCGCCCGCCTTCACAGAGGATTCACTACTCACTGGCCCCTGAGCGCTGTAAATAGCGTAGATAACGACCGCAAAAAACAACACTGCGAGAGCGATCATTGCGTAGCTCTGTCGACTTTTTTCTGGTGGTTGATACGGATCCCACCCCGCACTGACAAAGTCGTCAAGATCTTGTGCGTCTTCACGCAGGCGCTCGTGTTCGGCTTTCTTTAAGGCATTCAGAATATAAGACATTAGGGCGCCTCTTTGAGCGTCGGGGTGACAACACCGGTCAGCTGATTGAGTCGCATTAGCGTTTCTCGACCCAAAATACCGTCGGCGACCAGACCCTGCTGCTGCTGAAACCGCTGAACCTGCTGGGCGACGGCGGCGGTATAGCGGCCGCCACTGATGATTACGTCAGTATTGGGGTCGAGCAGCGCAAATTGCGCCAGCAACCACTCAACCAGCTGCTGGTTTTCGCTGTCCGCACTGCCCGCAGCAGCGGCCATCGCGCTGGCTACGCTAAGCGGCTCACTGTAGCCCAGCGGAGCTTCCCACAGATAGAGATAGCGCCCTGTCCAGCGCTGCGCAAGGCTCTCGCGATCGACTCGGGTGATGCCAGAACGATCCTGCAATTTAGCCCCTGCGGCTGACAAGCTCGTGATTAGGTAGGCTTTGATGTGGTCATTTTCTTGCAGCCATACAATTCCGGGACGATCGATTTTTTCGAGCTCATCCAGATTGGGCAGTGTCGTTTTTTCCGCGCGTAGATTGTGCCCTGCGGCCACAGAGGCTAGCTCTTCTTCACTGTATACATCGTCGCTAGGAATACCCCAAAGCGCCATTAGCCCAATAAATGGATTGCTCGGTGTTGTCGCAACCGTGGTTTCCGTATGCGGTTCTGTTTGACTCGAGGCTGGCTCAACGGCGTCTGCAGGTTCAGATAGTGCGGGGGCGCTGTTCACTGCAACAGTCGCGTCAATAGGCTCTTCAATAGGCATGTCAGCGCCAATAGAACCAACATCGAGTGCGGTAGGTTGCTGATTGAATCTATCGGGCCACAACACAAAAGCGCCGGCCGTGAGCAGAACAATGAGTAGCGCCGCTAGGAGCCAATAGCGCTGCGGAGACGGTTTTTCTTCGCCAAGTATTTCTGCCGCCGCTTGTTTTACCAGTTTTGCTGACACCACGGGCAGACCCAAAGAGTAAGCGGCGACAAGGGATTGGTGGCAGACTAAATTGATTAATCGGGGCACTCCGCCGGTCAGACGGTAGAGGGCGGTCATGCAGGCGGCGTCGAACAATGGGCGCTGGGCGCCAGCGCGATGCAGGCGATGGTTGACGTAATTGGCGAGATCATTTTTATCCAGCGGCGAGAGATGAAAGCGCGACACTACTCGCTGATTGAGCTGACGCAGTTCGCGGCGCGCAAGAATATCGACTAACTCCGGCTGACCCACCAAGAGAATGTGCAACAACTTGTGGGTGCTGGTTTCCAGATTACTCAGCAAGCGCAGCGTCTCGAGTACTTCGGGAGATAGATTTTGCGCTTCCTCAATAACAATTAAGGTTTTTTTACCATCGGCATGGCTGGCAAGCAGATTTTGATTGAGTGCATCGATACACTTTTTACTAAATGAGCGCTCGTCGCCGCTGGGAACCTCAATACTCAGCTCGTCGCAAATACTCGCCAGAACATCGGTGACATTGAGCTTGCTGTTGAGAATGTAGGCGACACGAATATGCGGCGGAATGCGTTTGATTACCGTGCGTGTCAGCGTGGTTTTACCGGTGCCAACTTCGCCGGTGAGCAGAATAAAGCCGCCCTCTCGATCAAGCCCGTACTTTAAGTGCGCTACCGCCTGACGGTGAAAGATGCTCGGGTAGAGAAAGCCGGGATCAGGGACGATCGAGAACGGCTCTCGCTTAAGGGCAAAATGCTGCAAATAAATGCTCATCGGCGTCCTGCTTAGGGATTGCTTGGCTCTCCCTCTTGAATGAATTCATCAAACCTTGGCTGTATTAAGCCACCCTCTTGGGTTTCTAAATCGCGCTTGATTAAGTGCCGGTATTTGCTTTCCGACAAGTTGCGGGCATCTTCAGCGGTGCGAATAATCGTCGGTCGAATAAACATCATCAATACAGACTGGCTATCGCTTTTACTCGTTGAACGGAACAAGCGACCGAGCAACGGAATATCCCCTAGCAGCGGCACTTTGGTGGCAGTGCCATTGGTTTGATCTTCGATCAGGCCGCCCAAAATCAGCAGCTCGCCATCCTGTATTAGCACATTCGTCTGCATGGTGCTCTTTGACGTGGTTTGCAAGCCTGGCTCGCCGCTTTTCACTTTCGACGATTCCTGTTCAATTTCTAAGCGCACCGAATCGCCTTTGCTTATCTGTGGCTTGACCTTGAGCTTAACCCCAACCTCTTCGCGATTGATGGTGGTGAACGGATTGTTGCTACCATTATTGCTGCTGGTGAAGCTACCGGTTTGGAACGGCACCTCTTCACCCACGGAAAGTGTGGCTTCTTCGTTGTCCAGAGTGACCACTGAGGGCGTAGACAGTATTTTCGTGCTGCCATCAGTTTTTAATGCCTGAATTAAAACGCCAATACCCTTTCCGGTCACAGGATCAAAGTCGCCTGCGACACCAATGGTAGTCGCTGCAGTACCGAGGGCAGCCCCAAGCGCAGTGGCGTCAGCAGAGCTCACATCACCATCGGCGCCAACACCAATCAGGGTGGTTAAGAGATTATCAAACTTGGTTAAATAGCCGCCGCGGTTTTTGCTTGTGTAAGCCAGCTGCGCGCTGAGGCGCTTGGCTTGGTCTTCCGACAGTTCGGCGATTACCGCTTCGATCAGCACCTGTGGGCGCGAGCGGTCAAGCTGGGTTACGACATTTTTAATTTCCCGAATAACCGCAGTGGGTGCAGCCACCACGAGGGCGTTGCTGAGCTCATCAATTTGAATCTGGTAGTTACTTTTACTTTTGCCTTCGGCACCGGCTTCCCCCGCCAGCTGCAAGAAGATATCGGATTGCAACATACCCTCAACGATGGGCTTCATCTCTGCCGCGCGGGAGTAGTCGAGATAGATCACCTCAACACTGCCTTTTTTGGTTGACGGCTGGTCGAGGGTTTTCAGCATGGTTTTAAAGGCGCGACGGGCAGCACCGGGGCCACTGACAATCACGCGATTGTTCATACCATCTTCGACAAGGGAGAGCTCTTGGTTTTTCAGTTGCTTCAACTGCCCGGCTATATGAACCGCTTCGCCGGCAGAGATATGTTCGAGCGAGATGACTTCGACGGCACTCAATTCGGGATCATCCAGATCTTTCAGCACGGACTCCAGCAGCACGAGGTTTGACTGAACATCGGTGACTACCAGTGTGTTGCTCTGGGCGAAGGCCTGTAATCGGGCGCCGGAGCTCATCATCGGCTTCAATACTGGCACTAAATTGGCGACCTGCACATGGTCAACTTGAATCACTTTGGTAATAAGTTCGTTGTTGCCTGCGCCACCAGCAAAATTAAACGCTTGGTTAAACGGTACAATGCGGGTCACGACACCGTCTTCTATCGCCTGAAAACCCTGCACTTGTATGGCTGAAAGAACAGCTTGATAGAGCAGGCTGGCGTCGATTGCCTCTGGGGAGATAATGGTGACTTTGCCCTTCACGCGAGGGTCAAGGACAAATGACTTGCCGGTGATTTCAGCAACGCTTTCAATCACACTGCGTATATCCGCATCGCGGAAATTAATGCGAACCAGTTCGTCCGCGCTCGCCTGAGCGACAAGCCCAGCCATGAGACTCAGCGCTGCGACCCATCCGAGGAGTTGTTTGGCGACGTTATTGCGTGGCTCTTTTATGGTTTTTTTCATCTTATTTGTTCAATCCAAGTCTCGGTAACATTTTAGCGGACAAACTCGCGGCATTCACATACACCACCATTTCTTCGCCGTTGCGAATAATCGTCACGGGTAAATTGCTTTCACCGCTGTAATTGGTCCAGCTGGTTGGGTCTGACATCAGGCTCTCTATGCCGAGGCCGCCGACACTGACAACCACGTCGCCCTCTTCAATATCGGCCAGTTGCTTCATCTCTTGGGAGAGATTGTTGAGTTTTAACCCGCTACCGAAGCTTTCAACATTCACCGGCACGGCGCCAAACATATTGGCCATGGCAAAACCGTCGTCTTGTGCCTGCGGCGCCTCTGCGGGGGGTTCATCTGGGTAATCTTCTGTCTGCATAATACTGTCGGATTTCTCTAGCAGTATTTGTTTATCCGCCCCATTTTGCACCACCACAATACGGTAGGGTTCAATCTGTTTAATCAAGGTTGACCCGTCGAGTTTGTCATTGATGTGGTAGACCGCCTCCGGTTTGCCATTGTACGAAATAGTGGCCGAGGAGAATTGTGCCGTGAGCATCACACCCAAAAGCTTAGCTTTGATCGTGGCGTCGGGCAGCTCACCAAGCTCTTTGACCTCTGCCACAACAGCAGTTTCTGGGCGACGAAACCAGTTCCAGCGCAATGAGGGTGCTGTCGGCCCAGCCACTCGAGTAACCGAGGCGACGTCACTTTTGTCGCCGATATAGAGCGCGACACCGCTGACCAGAAAGGCGAGGCAGAGCAGAACTAATACACAGTTCCCTGCTATAACCAGACGTTGCGACACTGTAGCGCCGCGAAAGCTGTGCAACCAAGAGTTCAGCAAAGACGCTTTAGTTGACATGGGTCACCTCAATCACTGCGGTGAAGCCTGTGCCAGTTTTCGCTGCTGCTTTGACCTCGAGGGATGTAAGCGCCAGCCCCTGACAGCTGACCTGATGAACCAATTCGAGCAGACGATTGGCGTCACGACCCTCAGCGGTGACTCGATAGGCGCCAGATCCCTGCGCTTGCAGACTCACCAAGGTGAGCAGGTTGCGCCTAACCAAACGGGTGATGACGTCTTTGTCACTGCCTTTTTGTGGCACCAAGGCTTGGCAACTACTGCCGAGCCGCGCCACAGTATCAGATTGCGCGTGCAACCAGCGCATATCGGCGGTCAGCTGCTGTTGACGGGACTGCAGTTCGGCGTGGCGCTCAAGGAGCGGCGCGAGGGCCAGATACACTGCCGCTGCCGCCACTAAAACCATACCAAGCACGATAATGAGACGTTCGCGGGGCTGGAGTTGCGAGAATCCGCGCTGAAGGGTGGCGAGATTCATCATGGTCGATCCACCGCTACAAGGGTGAGACGGGTTGTCTCTCCCTCATTCTGTTTGTCAACTTGATAGCCGGGCAATGTCAGCGGCTTGACGGCTAAACTGCCTGCGTTGCTCACTTCAAGGACTGCCTTGCTCGCGCTGGCGACAAGCACTTGCAGGTCACAACCACAGTTAACCATCGCGGGCTCTAGTTGAATTAGGGCCTGCATGGCGGGCGCTTGCAAGCTTTCACGCTGGCGAAACAATTCTGCAATCAGACGTTCGGCTTCAGTTCGCACAGTGTCGGCCTCAGTCCGTTTGCCGGGGAAGAGTGTGCCAAATCCGCTCTGCAGTTGCTGCTCAAGATCGCTGATGGTTTGACCGAGTTGCTGGTTGGCAAACTGCAAGTAACCAATGCCCAAGCCCAATGTAAGCAACACTAGGGCTGCGCTCGTTATCCAAGAGGGTGTTGCAGTGTTGGCTACGGTAGGCGTGAATTCTCCGCGCATAAGGTTGGCGGAGAGGGGTAAATCGCTTAAAGGCCAGTCGATGGTGGCGCTGTTAATGTCTGCTAAGGCACGCAGATCTTCAGGCACCAGCGTTTCATCTGGCACCGAGATGGATAGTCTTGGCGCTCTATCTAAGCCACTTTCTGCGCCACTTTCTGCAACACTCAGGACGCGACGCAGCAGTGTCCAAGCGATGTCGGGCGCGGCGCCATAACCACTGCTAACGCCGGTCCGAACTAGGCACATGCCTTCGCGCCAGACTAGGCTGATACGTCCCGGCTCGTAAGGCAGTGCAAGATAGTCGGGCACCATCGCGGTGGGGTGAATGCCTGCATTTTCAGCAATTCGCTGCCATTCACCCATGTCCTGCTTGCTGACCACAGCCACATCGACCTGTTTTTTGCCCTCGACCATGACGGTCTGGCCGACAACGAAGTGCATTTCGTCAACGGGTTGGAGCAGACGATCTTCTAAAATCCACGGAATTAAGTCGGCCCACTTGCGCTCGGGGGCGGTCGGGACGTCAATCCGCTGCACGGTAACACGCTCTGCCGGAACCCAGAGCGCCATTGATCTGCGCAGATCACCCACAGGAGGTAACTCGCGATCAAGATGGTGGATATGGTCAACAGACGCTGTCATTTACAGGGCACCCAGATTGTTATCCTGCTGTCGGTCTGAAAAATCGCACAGAGGCCGCAGATAGGCATTTTTATTTTTCCAAGGACTGTCATCGTCATATTGACGGCCCGCGCTGTCGTCAGCGTCAGGGTTATCGTCCTCGGTTAAGTCAGACGCAGATGTTACCGTTGCGACACCTGCAGGTACAACCGTTATCTCGCGACTTATCACAATTGGCGCACTGCGATCGGTGCGATCTAAAACACTTTTGACCTCTAATCGAGCCTGACCCAAGGTGACCTCGAGATTTAGCTGAAAAAAAGTCGATTTAACATCGATAAGCGTTTCTGGCCAGCGCTGTTTGACCTCATCCTGAGGCACAACGAGATAGTCGGCCATCAGTTGATAAAAATCCGCGGTGGTCATAAACGGGCGATTATCGCGCACCAAGTCAACAAACTCACGGGCCAATCCGTCGCTGAGCGCGAGCAGAATCGGCTCTGGTGCGGTATTGATGTTAATTGCAGTTGGCGCTGGCAGCGCAACAATCCACGGCATCAACTGCTGTACGTCGGTGAGACGGTAACCGACCATCGCGGCGAGCTCGGCGGTGTCTGAAATAGCGCTGTTGGGTGGAAAGCGCGGTGGCGTAAAACGGCTGTAATCCGGCTGTTCGGCGCCAGCGGAATTGACCAGTTCGCTATCGCTGTCGAGCCAATCGACGAGCACGGCCACTTTCGAGGCATCAACCGGTATATCCAGCAGTGTCAGCACATTGTCCCACAGCTTGGCGTAACCCATAGCGGTGGACGCTCTCTCGTCGCTCAAGCGTTTATCGGTGTAGGTGCCGTAGTTGTTCAGGTTGATCTGTGACTGCAGGTCGACAATGCAGCCCGCTAGAGTTCCACCATCGACGGGTAACAGCGGAACGGCTTGGGCCCAATCTTCGTCGAAATTGTCGACGGTCAGGTCGTCATTGGCTGAGGCGAGTAGATCGCGCGCCCAACTCTCGCCGCTCATGGCCAGTAAAATAGCTTGATCGCCGTGCAGTGAACCCGTCGCCTGTGACACATCCATTTGATGCCGATAGAAAATATTGCCCAGCACGAGGGTTACTGCCAGCATAAGAATTAGCGTGGCCAGCAGTGCAACACCGCGCTGTTGGCGTGGAAGTTTGCTTGGGACGCGCCTGCGGCTCACTCGCCTACTGGTCATTGCTGCCCTCCTCACCAGAGTCAGCATTTTGCCCTGTATCGATCGCTCCTTTCGGATCAAAGTCGAGGCCGGGCAGCAATCGCGATGTCTCTACCCCGTTTTTTAACCGGATGGTGAGACGTATCATTTTTGGCAAACTCAGCAAATCGTGCTGCTCATTCAGCGGCGGCCAGTCGGGGGTAAAAATATTGGCGCGGGACAGTTGTTCAATTTCCACATCGCTGACATTGTTTAACAACACCAGTCTATTGCCGGGACTATTGTGGGAGGTGGAGATCACCGGCCATGAGCGTCGCTCAAGCTGATTATCTTTGTTGATACTGTATTCGACACGGCTGACACCCGTCGGGTTGGAACGCACCAAAGGCCCACCCCCGCGACTGAAGCGAACACCAAACTCACTGGGGTCGGTGAGATAAGCGCGCTCAACAGAGCCAAGACCGTCGGCAAATGCGCGCGGCCGGATATGCAAAAAATCGCGACTAATCGTCTGCCATGCGCGATGCAGCTCAGCCTCATCTGCAAGTGCGCTGCGACTGCGTTCATTGGCGCCTAATACGACCTCAACGCCCTGATAGGACATCACGGACAGCACCGCCAACAGAAGCAGCGATATAACAGCCTCAAGCAGGGTAAAACCCGATTGGCGGGAAAAGCGCGCGGGGTGGGCCATCAGTTTTTCTCCACCAAATAGAGAAATAAAGCGGCGCCTTGACGGTCGCTGTTGGGGACGCTGACCCGAACCTGATAGCGATACAGATCTCTCCCCATCGCCTCTTTAATCTCCAGCTGCCACGGCCACTCCTGGCCGGCCTGCCGCTCAGCACCCTTGGTCGCACGGTTGGCAGCTTTGTTCGCAGCGGTCCATTTTTCGCTCTGTTGATAGCGTTCAAGCAGCTGATTCCAAGACACCTGCGTCGCGTAAAACTGCTCGCGCAAACGCACGCGCTCATCGGCGTACTGCTTTACCAGATACAGCGCACTGCCCATTACCCAGCCCACAATGGCCAGTGCCACAGCAACCTCGATCAGTGTAAAACCTGAGGCGCGACGTCTGGTCGGAAAGGCGCTCACGGCGCAACTCGCTGCATAACGATAGTGGCGGTCTTGTCATCCCAGCGATATTGGAAACGGATTGGGCTGGAGGAAAATGTTAGGGTCATTTGACCGTTCGGATCCATAAAACCGTCTGGCATCATCGCGACAACAGGCACCAGCGTATCTTCCTCGAGATCAGTAAACTCGTCGCTA